>JAGQHR010000003.1 GCA_020431745.1 Candidatus Eiseniibacteriota bacterium | reverse complement strand
CGAGATGACGAGCTGCCGGGAGCGAGCCCCGGGAGCTCGTTTTCTTCCCACGCCTCAGCCCGCGAAACCGCGCACGCAACACGAGACGACCTCGCGCTACTCCGGGGTCCCAGCACCGTCCAGCAACCGCCGGTGATAGCTGATCTGCCCCACGTGGTAGCTGAGGTGGGACAGCAACCAGCCCAGCCACCGAGCCAGGGACTGCGGCTCCGGTGAAATTGGAACCTCCACGGTGCGTCCGAGGTCCGTGTCCGAGATCTGCCGAAGGACCGTGTCCACCACCGTGCGCGCCCGTTCGATTCCTGCCAACAGCTCGGCCCGGGAAACCCCTTCCGCCCGGAACTCCCGGTCCCGGTCGCGGACGTACCCCGTTCCACCCAGCTGCGCTCCGATGAAGTGCTGGAGATTCCCCGCGAGATGGAGGCACAGGTTCCCTGCCGGATTGTTCACTTCGTTCCGGCGGACCCAGAGGGCGGACTCGTCCGAAAAAGCCTCGATCTCGGCCCGGAGCCGGTCCAGATGGTAGAGGTAGTTTTCGCGGAATCCTTCGACGATCGCCACTCGACACGCCCTTTCTCGTCAGCGGTCGCAACCCGCTCTCGCACAGGAACCCTGACACAGCCGTGCGTCTCGGATCGGTCCGATGTCAGACTGCGGGGTCCCGATTCGGATCGACGCAGGCCACCATGGAGCGCACCGACTCGTCGGCCGCGCACGAAGTCCCGAGGGAAGGTCCCTCGGGAACAGCTTATCTCGCCGCGACGCCGACTGATGGGAGCTTTTTCGCGGCGTGCAGGCAACCCTCTGCCCGGCCTCCGGCACCAAGGAGACGTAGCGTGCCCGAGCTCGCGGGGTGGCTTCGAGCGGGTGCGAACCGAACCGGTCGCCAGGGTCTCTGGGGTGGCGACGAACACCAACGGACGAAAGGGAAATCGCATGAAGAAGAACCTGACGCTCCTGTCGATGCTCGTCGGCGCCCTCGGACTGGTGACTGCCGGAGGCGGCAGTGCTCTGGCCGGCGGTGCCTCGTGCTCCGCGCAGACCGCCTCCGAGACCACCTGCGGCCTGACCACCGCCATGCAGCAGGCTCAGGCCTCTCACCTCCCGGTTCTGATCAAAGTGGGCACGGAATGGTGCTCCGCCTGCCAGAAGTTCGAGAAGGACAAGGTGTCCAACGCCGACTTCCGTGCCGCCATCGGCAAGAACGCCGTGCTCCACACGGTCGATGCGGAGAAGGGCACCGGCATCGAGATCGCCAAGGCCTACCACATCGAGAGCTACCCGACCTACGTGCTCGCGAACAGCGACGGAGAGGTCCTCGATCGTTGGACGGGCTATTCCGAGACCGACGAGTTCCTGAAGACGCTGGCGACGGCATGCGACAACCCGGTCACGGTGGAAGAGCGGGCGGCACGTTTCCGCAATCATCCCACCGAGGCCGATGCGGCCAAGCTGGCCGAGCTGCGTCTCGCCGATGGTCTCTATGGGGAAGCCAACGCTCTTTTCCAGCGGGCCGCCGAGCTGAATCCGAAGGCCGAAGCGTCCTATGCCTACGCGTCCTTCCAGGCGGTGGCGAAGGGCACGCACTCCAACGTCTTCGATCTTGCCGACGCTCGGCACGCCGCGGATCGGGTGCTCGCGACGAAGGGGACCCAGGATGCGGATCTGCTCCGAGTCGCCTACATGATGCGCAAGGTTGCGGGCAAGGCGGGTGACGATGCGGCGGGTCTCCCCTATCTGAAGGCCGCTGTCGAGCGGACCGCGAACACCAAGGACTCCGCCGCTCTCGAGATGCGTGCGATGGCGCTGCCCGACTATGCGCTCAACATCCAGAAGGACTTGAACCGGGCCCTCGAGCTCAAGAAGGCCTCCTTGGGCGAGGACTGGATGGAGACGGCGAAGGGACTGAACAACTTCGCATGGTGGTGCTTCGAGAACCGCGTGAACCTGGACGAGGCCGAGCAGCTCGCTCGCAAGGGCGTCGAGCTGGCGAAGGCGGGTGTGGAGAAGGCCAACGTCCTGGACACCTTGGCGGAGCTCTGCAATCTCCAGGGTAATTGCGGCGACTCGGTTCATCTGATCGAGATGGCGATCGCCGAAGCCCCCGACAACGACTACTTCCGGAACCAGCTCACGCGTTTCCAGGAGCTGGTCGCGATGCAGAACTGAGAGGTGGGACCTTCGCGGGGCGTTGGAAGGCGCCCCGCTGTGAAAACGAGCCGCCCTCGTCCTTTCCCATGGGCGGGATGGAACCCGGCGCCGTCCCGTTCTCGAGAGCGGCTCGTCAGGGAGACCTTCCGGGGATCGATGCCCCGGAAGGTCCACCCTTTTTACCGTGTTGACTGAACGCGCCGGGATGCTGTTGCGTCTACCCAACGCCGGGCTCTGACCTCTATCGTTCGAGGGGTGCGCATGACTGCGCCTAAGTTCCGGCCTGCCGGCGATTCCTGGATTCCTCGGAGCTCACGGGAGATGGCCGACACACCCGATCGGGCTCTCGTCGAGCGGTTCGTCTTCGATCGCAACGAACGCGACTTCCGCATCCTCTATCGTCGCTACTCCCCGGCTCTCTCCCAGATCATCCTCCGCTTCGTCCGGGGAAGTCAGGCCGACGCGGAAGAAGTGCTGCAGACGACCTGGGTCCGGGCCGTGCGGGGACTGCCGGGCTTTCGCTGGGAGTCGAGCCTCAAGAGCTGGCTTACCGGCATCGCCCTCAACTGCTCTCGGGAGCATCTGCGGAAGGTGCGCCGGCACGACTCCAGCGAGCCGATCGAGCTCCATGACCCCGAGGCGCCGATCCGACCCCACCGGGAGCTCACCCGCATCGAGCTGGAACGGGCCATCACCAAGCTGCCGGACGGTTATCGCGAAGTCCTGATCCTCCACGACGTCGAGGGATTCACCCATCTCGAGATCGGTCGGATGCTGGGAGTGGAGGAGGGGACGTCGAAGAGCCAGCTCTTTCGGGCCCGCAGAGCCCTGAGGGCGCGGCTCGTCGAGAGGGATTGAATCAACCGGTGAAACGGTAGCCGGCCCGGTGCACGGTGACGATCAGGCGCGGGTTGGTGGGGTCGTCTTCCAGCTTGCGACGGAGCTTGGCCACGTGCACGTCGACGGTCCGGGTCAACGGAGCCTGCTGGTATCCCCACACCGCATCGAGAAGGGTCTCACGTTCGATGACCTCCCCGCGGTGGCGCACGAGATACTCCAGGAGATGGAGCTCTCGCGGCGAGAGGTCCAGCCGTCGGCCCTCCTTGCGCACCTCACGCTTGCCGAGATCGATCGTGACGTCGCCGAACTGCAGCGGCGCGGTCGGATCCGCAGCGGTCCGACGGAGCAGTGCCTCGACGCGAGCGATCAGCTCCATGAAACCGAACGGCTTGGTGATGTAGTCGTCCGCTCCGGTCCGCAGTCCGACCACCGCGTCGATCTCTTGGGAGCGGGCCGTCAGCATGATGATGGGGAGCCGCGATCCGTCGTCGCGCAGGCGTCGGCACACATCCAGTCCGCTCAGTTTGGGCAGCATGAGATCCAGGATCAGGAGATCGGGTCCGGAGCTCGTCGCGGCCTCGAGCCCGGCGGCGCCGTCGGACGCGACCTGCACCTGATACCCTTCGGATTCGAAGCCGTCGCGCAGGGCTGCGGCCATCGAGGGATCGTCTTCTACGATCAGAACTCGCCTCACGCGGTGCCTCCCGTCTCGTTCGGGCGCCGGGGGAGCCAGAGGGTGAAGGTGCTTCCCTTGCCCAGTCGACTCTCGACGGTAACGCTTCCGCCATGGGCGTGCACGACGTGTTCGACGATCGAGAGGCCGAGTCCCGTTCCCTTGACGTCGTGGACATCGCCCTGATCGACGCGATGGAAGCGGTCGAAGATGCGCTCCTGTTCCGAGCGCGCGATGCCCCGCCCCTGATCGATCACCAAAACGCCCACCCGGCTGCGCTCCTGCTTTACCTGGACGACGATGGTGCGGCTCTCTCCGGAATACTTGGTGGCGTTCTCCAGCAGGTTGTCGAGCGCCAGGCCGATCGCGTCGGCATCCAGGGAGATGGGATCGAACGTCGGGGCGTCCATCAGCTGGACGGAGAATTCCGCCACTTCCGGCCGCTGGCGGAAGCGCTCGACGCGTTGCCCCACCAGCTGCGCCAGGTCGGTCGGTTCGAAACGATAGATCTTGCGGCCGGACTCGATGCGGGAGAAGTCGAGGATCTTGTCGAGCAGTCGAGTGAGACGCGTCGCCTCGTCCTCGATCCGCTCGCCGTATTCGAGCACTTTCTCGGACGATTGGATCTTACCCGCCCGGAGGAGCTCAGCGAAGACGCGGATGGAGGCGATGGGCGTGCGGAGCTCGTGTGAGACGTTGGAGACGAAGTCGGACTTCATGCGGGAGAGTCGCACCGAACGATTCGCGGCGCGGGCCGCGAGCACGACACCGCCCAGGAGCACTCCGGAGATCACGATCGAGAGCACCAGGTTGAAACGCAGGTTCGCGCGCGCCCACTCGGTGGGAGACGCACCGATCCGCAGCAGGGTGAGCGTCCAGTCGGTGAACACGAAGGCGAGGTTCATGGAGCCCACCACGGGCGCATCCTTGGTTCCGAGCAGGCCGGCCGAACCGGCGACCCGGCCCCCCTCCTTCGTGGATCGGGCGGGATCGGAAGGCGGCGGGCCGTTGTCGCGGAGATCCCGATCATCGCAGCTCTGGAACGCGATGCGCCCGGCCGGATCGCTCGCCACCAGGCAGAAGGTGCTCTCTGTCTCGCCGGCCGGCAGCACGTGATCCACGATCTGCGGGATGAGGGTCCGTTCCAGGTAGTCCTCGTCGAGGATGAGGCCGGCCGCGCCCACCAGTTGGGAGGATCCGTCCACGATCGGTCGGAAGATGATGCGGTACTGGGGATCGCGTTCGTCGACCCGCATCCCGATGTGGTGGATGGGGACGCCGCGGATGCCCATGAGTTGCCAGGTGCTGCAGGCGACGATGATCGCCATCGTTTCGTCCGAGGCGAACGGGCTGAGCAGGCGGCCCTGCGCGCGATCGTAGACCAGGATGTTCCCGTATGGGTCGCGGGTGTAGTCGACGAGAAAGAGCTGGCGGACGCCGGCGACGGGCTCGCTTCCCCAGCGCGTGGCGATCTGGTCGGTGCGTCCATCGACGAAGAGGTCGGCCGGGACTTCGAGCATCCGCTCGGCGACTCCGCGATAGTAGAACTCGACCTCCGCCGAGACGGCGTCGAGGTAGCCGTGCAAGGTGGCGCGATAGGCGAAGGCGGAGACGCGTTCGACGTGACGGAGCCAGTTGTACTGGAAGAGCAGCAGGACGAGGAGCGAGGCCACCACCATGAGCAGTCCCACGACCATGGCCGAGGGACTACGGAATGCTCTTCGAAATCCGGATGGCGCCATCTGCTCCCTGCCCCGAAACGTTCCCATCCATGGTACCGGGAATCACCCGATGACGGACGTTTACATCTCGGTTACATCTTTGACGCCGTTTTTACCGGGGTTTTCGCAGAAGCTGCCGTACTATCGAGTCAAGCGAGCAGAGCAGCGAGGATGTATCCGCCGCCCGTTCGCAGCCGGACAACCTCTCGATTCAGGAGCACGAACATGATGCGGATGCGTTGGATCCTGGCCCTTTTGGCCGTCGCCGCGGTCTCCGCCCCCGTCCTTGCGGGTGAGGGTGAGAAGTGCACCGCCAACACGCAGGAGTGTCTCGACTACATGGCGACCCGGATGAAAAACACCGGATGGGTCGGCATCGAAGTCAACGTCGAGGAAGGCTCTCCGATGGAGGTCATGAAGGTCGTGCCGGACAGCCCCGCGGAAGCCGCGGGCATGAAGCCGGGCGACATCCTGGTCGCGATCAATGGCCTCGAGATCAATCAGGAGAATCAGGAAGCGCTGCAGAAGGCTCGGGCCGAGAGCAAGCCCGGGCAGTCGGTCACCTACACGATCGGACGCTCCGGTGAGCATCACGATCTCACGCTCACCTTGGGAGCGATGCCGGCGGACGTGCTGGCGCGCTACATCGGCGAGCACATGCTGCAGCATGCTTCGACCGCGATGTCGGAAGAGAAGGCGGAGGCGAATCCCGGAAGCTGATCTCTTCCAGAGGTTGCGACGCTCGACTGGGTGAAGGCTCGGACGAAAATCCCGGCGCGTACCGAGTCGGAACCAGACCGAGAGTCGCACGATCACACCGGATCGGTCCTTTCCCCCCTTCGGGATCAGGATCGGTCCGGTGTCATTTTTTGTGCGTTTCCCCGGCGGACGCGATCGCTTCCCGCAGCGTCTCGATCCGGCGGACCAGTTCCGACTCTGGTTGTAGGACCAGGTCCCGGGCAATCGACTCCGCCTCAGAGAGCGCGGCGCGCGCCGGGATGATGTGTTGCTCCCGGATCTCGAGCTCGCCCCTCGCGCAGAGAACGAGCCCGAGCTCGAAGCGATCGTCCCCTTCACGAAGGATGGACTCGCTCCGACCGAGATTGCTGCGTGCCGCGTCCAGCTGGCCCCGTCTCCGGTCGATGTCCCCGAGGATGCGCAGGGCGATGCCCTCGGCAGTGCCGTCGCCCAGCTCGCGGTGCACGGTCAACGCTGCCTCGATGTGCTCTTGTGCCTCGTCGAACCGGCCGTCCTCACCCAAGAGGCTGCCCAGGTTTTCGAGAGCGGACCCCTCGCCGGCGGGGTTGCGAACCTGACGGGCGATCGCCAACGCTTCCTCGAAGCATTCGCGCGCCGCGCCGGCTCGGCCGTACGCGTGATGCAACGTGGCCAGCTCCCCCAGGAGGTACCCTTCGAAACGCCGATCGCCCGACCAACGTGCGATGTCCAAGGCCGACGTGCAGTGACTCATCGCGTCCCCTAGGTGACCTTGGATTCGGTCGATGAGGGACAGCGTGCTGAGCGCGTACCCTTCCTGCACTCGATCCCCGAGCTCGCGCGCGATGACCATGGCGGCCGCGCACCGCTCCCGGGCCTCTTCGAACCGGCTCTGATCGATGAGGAGATTGCCGAGCGCGCTGAGGATGGAGCCCTCACCCTCGCGGTGGCCCGATTCCCGGTGTACGGCCAGTGCTGCTTCGTAGTGGATCTGGGCCTCCGCCACTCGGCCCTGTCTCGAACAGAGAACGCCGAGGTTGCCGAGATCATTGCCCTCCACGATGCGGTCGCCGTGCTCACGGGCCAAAGCCAGGGACGTCTGCATGCCTTCCATGGCTTCCTTGATTCGTCCCTGACTGGCATCGAGGACCGCCGTGTGGCTGATCAGGGTTCCCTCGAGTCGACGATCCCCCGCGGCGCGGGCCTCGGCCAGCGCCGTCTCGTAGATCTCCCGCGCTCTTTGCACGTTGCCCGAGCGTCTCTCCGTGTTGCCGAGACAGACGAGCGCGCGTCCGCGATTACCCGCGTCCAGGAGTGCGACGACCTGTCCGCCCAGCTCGGAAGAGACGCCGAACGGACCCCGCACGCACAGCGTGACATCGGCCGCGAGGTAGGTCGCCTCCGCCGTTGCGGAATCTCCGCGCGCGATGGCTCGTCGACACGCCACGATGAGGTTGTCCCGCTCGAAGAGGAGCGCGGTGCGAATCGCCGTGCCTCTGCGGAAGTGCACTCCGGCGAGCGACTCGGTGCCGACCCGGGCGAAATGCGTTCCGTGTCTCGCTTCCACTTGTTTCGGCGATTGCGCGTCGTCCGTCCGGGAATACCCCTCGGCCTGCTCGGCCGCATATTCTTGAACGGAGGCGTACACGGAGAACCGAAGAGCGCCCAACGCCACCTTGGCGCGTAGCCAACTCTTGTCCACCAACGACTGGATCACGTCGAGTACGAAGGGATCCTCGTCGTACATGGACAGATCGATGACCGACTCGGCCGCTTCCAGCGTGAACCCGCCTTCGAATGCGGAGATCTGAGCCATCGCGGACTGTTCCCACGGGCGAAGCAGCTCCCAGGACCAATCCAAGGTCGTCCGCAGCGTGCGGTGGCGCCCCGGCTTTCCCCCGGCCAGGATTCGGAACCGGTCCTCGAGGCGTGTCTGGAGTTGTTCCAGACTCAGAACGCGAAGGCGCGACGCCGCCAACTCGATGGCGAGAGGCAGGCCGTCGAGCCTCCGAACGATTTCGTCGACGTGGTTGCGGTTCGTCGCGTCCACCTCGAAACCGGGACGGTGCGCCGCCGCACGGATCGCGAAGAGCTCCGCGCCTTGTGTCTCGGGATCCAGGGGGCCCAGTTCGTAGGTGGTTTCTCCGGGAAGCCGAAGTCGTTCGCGGCTGGTGACCAGGAACCTCGTCGTCGCCGAAGTCCTCAGCCAGCGCCCCAGCGTGGCGTCGGCGTGGTCCACCAAATGCTCGAAGTTGTCCAGGATGAAGAGGCTCTTGCCGCGGCCGGCCATCACGTTCGCGAGATGGGTGATGGGATCGCGCTCGTCCAGCGCGACGTCGAGAGCCGTGGCGACGGCCGCGGCGATTCCCTCCGCGGCATGGGCCTCGCTGAGGTCGCAGAACCATACGCCGCCCGGCCAACGCGGGAGGCTCTCCCACGCATACCGCAAGGCAAGCCGCGTCTTTCCCGTTCCTCCGGTTCCCTGCAGCGTGAGGAGGCGCTCGGTGTTGCCGTTCCCCCGTTCGAGCCGGGCGGATACGGCCTCGATGTCTTCTCTGCGGCCCACGAACGTGTCGCGCTCCGGGGGGAGCGAGTGTCGGACGACCTCCGTCGGCTCGAGTCGGTCTTCGAGGGCGAGAACGACGTCCGCGGCGTTGGCGTGGCGTGCGGTTGGATCCTTGGAGAGGAGCCGCAGGATTGCCCGTTCCCACCTCGGGTCGACACTCCCGAGTGTACTGGGATTCGGTGGCTGCGCGGTGACGTGGGCCCGTGCCGTGTCGACGGGCGTCCGACCGGAAAAGGGGAGGCGTCCGGTCGCCATTTCGAAGAGAACGACCCCGAGTGCGTAGAGGTCGCTGGCCGGGCCGATCGGTCCGCCCGTCACCTGTTCGGGAGACATGTAGGCCGGGGTTCCCACGATGGCGGGTTCGGACGTGGGAGTGGCGATCGTATCCCCCGGGTCCAGCGGCTCGAGCAGGTGGGTCGCGTCGTCTGCGCTCGCATTGGGTGCCGGCATTTGCGCGGGTGGGTTTCGTTTGGACGGCTCCGGCTTCGGGTCGGACTTCCCGTTCTTTACCGTCACCGCCAATCCGAAGTCCGTGATCACGGCTCGCGCGCCCGAGTCGGACGGCACCAACATCACGTTCGCGCTCTTGAAGTCCCGGTGGATGACTCCGGCGCGGTGCGCGGCATCGAGCGCGTGCGCCATCTGCTGCACGATGGGTAGCGCAGCTTCTGGGGAGAGCGCGCCCTCCGTCTTGATCCGTGCCGCCAACGTCTGTCCGGCGAGCAGCTCCATGGTGAGGAAGGAAACGCCCCGCGACTCGTCGTGCCACAGATCGAAGATCCTGCATACGTTCGGGTGGCTGACCGACCGGGCCAGGAGGATCTCCTGCTTGAAGCGACGGAGAGAGATCGGGTCCGCAGCGATCCGGGGATGGATCGTTTTCAGCGCCAGGGGTACGTCGAGGTCCAGGTCGTGGGCTCGGTAGACCTGGCCCATCCCGCCTTCATCGAGGTAGGCATCGATCCGGTATCGGCCGGCCACGACAGCGCCATCGGCCAGGCTCCGTCGGGAATGAGCCTCCGCACGATCCTCGGCCGCGTTCGCTGGGGGGCGTGATTGGTCGGGGTATTGGGACGCGCTGGTCATCTCCGCAGACTTTCGAAAGGGGACTGAGCCCGGCCGGGTATCCGACCTGCGGAGGGTATCATCATCGGAAGCGCGGATGTTCGCCGGATCCGGAGCTCCGGGCTGGGGTGCGGCCGCCGTTCGCGGCTCTATTCGGACTTCACAAAACGCAAAGCCTGACGCACCGTCCGCAGCGCATGCTTGCGCTTGTGCGACGCCTCGAAGAAGCGGCGCGTCGCCGCCAGGACCGGCATGGCCCACGGTGCATCGTCCCGACTCCGTACTTCCTCATCCACCGCGGCCCAAACCTTGACCCAATGAGCGGAGATGATGTACTCCGCCGAGCCGTGGTCGAACAGGTGCGAACGCGTGTCCCGGAGGAACCCGTCCGCGTCGTCGACACGCCAGCGCGAAGCGTCCAGCTCCGTGTCGAGGAACGGGCGGAGCCGTCCCACGAAGCAGGCCATCTGCAGCAGGCCGGCCGGCCACAGGTCCGGATAGCGGGTCGCCAGGCGATGGACGGCGTTAGCGAACGTGAGGGTGTGGGTGAAGTCGAGCCAGGCCGCGTTCTTGGAGATGGGCTGGTCGGTCCCGTGCATCCAGCGCTCGTCGAAGTGCAGCATCGTCCAGGCGGACGCGTCGAGCAGGGCGTCGAAGAGGGCGAGCCGCGATCGGGGATCCGTCACGTCGACGGTCAGGCAGTGTTCGAGGGCCTTGTTGACGCTGATCCCGCGGAACCCGGCAGGGTCGATCCGCGGCTCCGGTCTTTCCTTCATGCCGTCCTCGGTGGGGACAGCAGGGCCCTCGGACCACAGCTTCCGGGCCGGAGCGTAGCCCCGAAACTCCGGGATCTGGTCCTCCCGACTCGCGTAGATCAGGCTCCGGACCAGCGGAAAGAGCAGCCAGGGTGTGGGGCCGAACCGCTCGACGAGCTGGCCGGTCTTGTAGACGTAGATCGCTGAGTGACCGTAGTCCTGATAGTGGGCCAGTGCCGCGCGGGCGAGGGCATGCTCCAGCTCTTCACAGGGATGCCGATCGGTCAGGAACCCCCGCACGATTGCGATGGCTGCCGGTTCATCCTCGCGTTCGATCGCGTCGACCAGTTCGTCCGCGTCCCAGGTTCGGGTGCCTTCCGGATAGGGGTAGGCCGGTTCGCGGAGAGTGTCCCAGGAGAGGTGTCCGACCGCTTCGAGGATGGTCACGATCGCGGTGTCTTCGTGGCCCGACGTGACCTCGGCGTCGTGGAGCGCCAACCAGTCCGCCGCCGCGGCCTGGGCGTGGGTCATCCCGAACTCCAGCCGGTCGTGCGCCCAGTCGAAGGCTCGTGCCGTGATCTCGGTCGTCGATACGTCGTTCCGGAGGAGGCGCCCGATCTCCCGCGCCAAGCGTGAGTAGTCGTGGTCTCGGAATGCTTCCTCCAGGGCGGACCAGGAACGATCGATCTGCTCACAAGCGGGGGGTTCGGTGAGATCTACGAAGACCTCACCGTCCCGAATCTCCACTGGGTAGATCCGGACCCGATCGCCTCCGACCAGCGTCTCGCCGCTATCGAGGTCGAACTTCCAGTTGTGCCAGTTGCATGTCAGGACACAGTCGTCGGAGAGGGAGCCTTCCGCGAGCGGATAGCCCTCGTGCGGGCACTGGTTCGCGACCGCGCGCACGCCGTCCCGGGTTCGGAAGAGCGCGATCTGGTGTCCCTCGATGCGGACGACCATGCGTCTGCGATCCTCGAGATCGGCGAGAGAGGTCGCGCGGTGCAGCACGGTGAACGCCGGGTGGTTCGAAATCGGGCGGGCCTCGGTCGTCGCGCTTCCCATCGATCGTCTCCTTCATGGCAGGGACCGGGTGGCGGGAATGCCTATTTTCGAAAGGAGTGTCCTGTGAAAATATCGACCCCGCCCGCCGGGTCGTCAAGTCGATTTACGAAAGGAATTGATTTTGATATTGCGAGCCCCGCTGCTGCTGGGTGGAACGCCGTGCGAATGAGCCCGGCGGTCGCGAAGCGGGTGCTCCGCGTGAAGGCCCAATCAATTGTCGCGGAATGAATTGAGGCACGGAGGGATCTTCCGTGCCTCAAATGGTCTGACCATCGGATAAGCAGAGGACGGTGAGTCGCCCCATCGGAAACAGGGTCGGCGGACCCCCGGGCGACCTCAGCCCATCGGGCTCTCGTCCGCCGTCGGTCCGTAGGTCGACGGCAGCGCGATGTCGTTCAGCCGCAGGTAGACGCCGAGCTGGGCCCGGTGGTGGATCATGTGGTTCATCACGAATCCACGGACCACCGCCACCTTCGGCATCGTCATGTGGACTTGGTCACCCGTCTTCATGCTCCAGTTGCTCATCATGGTCTGGTCGCTGGCACCCGCGAGGACCGACTTGGCCTGGGCCACGTTGGCGTCGAACTTCTCGAGCAGATCCTTCCGGGTGGTCATGACGTAGGGCGTGTAGTCCCCCTTCGAGAAGTCGAGCTCGTCGTGATTGACGGAGACCTCCATCCACGCCGGAATTTCGGCCAGGTGCCCGGCAAGCTTCGCCAGCGGCATCGACTTCTCGTGCGGCTTGTAGTCGGGCTTGTCCTCGGGCACGCGCTCGAGGATGGAGCGCAGGGTCGCGAACTCACGTTCGAACTCGGGAAGAATCGACTGGGCGATCATCGGTGTTGGTTCCTTCTCTCCTGGGATGGAGTCAAATGAGGTCTGTGTGGATCGAACGATTCACTCTCTCCGGCGCCTCACGAATGCTAACGCTCGGATGTTCCGGAGGAAACGAGGATGAGCTGGCGAAGCTGATCCAACGCGATTCTCGCGGTGCTGGTCCGAATGCTGGCCCGGTCGCCGGGGAGGGCAAGCACCTTGGCACTCGTTCCGTCCGGGCCCGCGAACGCGACATGCACGGTTCCGACCGGTTTCTCGGGCGACCCCCCGGTCGGGCCCGCCACGCCCGTCGTCGCGATCGCCCAGTCGGAGCCGAGTCGAACGCGGACGCCCTCGGCCATCTGTCGGGCCACGACTTCGCATACCGCGCCGAGCTCCTCCAGTGCCCTGGGGGACACGCCCAGGAGGGCGACCTTGGCGTCGTTGGAATAGGTCACACATCCACCCAGGTAGTAGGCGGACGAGCCGGGGACCTCGGTGAGCATGGCCCCGATGAGCCCCCCGGTGCAGGACTCGGCCGTGGCCACGGTGAGCTTCCGCTCGTCGAGCAGCGAACCCAGGACGGCGGAGATCTCGGCGAGGTCGGTCCCGAAGACAGCGTCCCCCAGGACGCCTCGAAGATCGGCTTCCGCGCGGTCCAGCCTGGAGCGAGCCTCGTCCGGATCGATCGTTTCGTTATGGCTGTGCGGACGAACGGAGAGCTTGATATGGGTCTCGGATGCCTGCGCCCGGTAGCCGAACTCCACTGAGCCGACATGCGCGTCGCGCACTTCCCGGATCACGTGTTCCAGCCGACTCTCCCCGAATCCGATCGTCTTGAGGGTGCGCCGATGGATGACCGGCCCGCCTCGGTCGAGCTGCGGCCGGAGGGCATGCTCGGCGAGCCAACGCACCTCCCGGGGAACCCCGGGCAACAGGTAGATCTTCGCTCGACCCAGCAGCGCCTGGAATCCCGGAGCCGTTCCGGCCTCGTTGACCAACGGCTGACCATTGGCGGGCAGCCGGGCCTGTCTTTCGTTGTTGGGGGTCATCGTGCGACCGAAAGACGCGAAACGGGCGCGGATCCTCTCGAGCACGTCGTCGTCGAGCACCAAGGCACAGCCGAGCGCCTGGGCGAGAGCCTCGAACGTCCGGTCGTCCTCGGTCGGACCCAGCCCTCCCGAGCACACGACGAGGGACGCGCGGTCCGCGGCATCGCGCATGGCGCGGGCAATCGGATCCACTTCATCCGGGACCGTCGCGTGCCGTGCGACGATCCAACCCCACTGCTCGAGCAGACCGTCCAAATAGCTCGAGTTGGTGTCGACGGTCTCCCCCGACAGCAGCTCGTCTCCGATGGTGATGATCTCGGCGATCCGGTCCGGGAAGGGACTCGCAGGTCTTAGCGATTCGAGGGACATGGGAACGAGACTCCGCCATGGACCCGGCCGGGGGCAGACCCCAAGTGGGAGTTTCCCGATCCGGGCTCAGAATCAACGGTTGGGCGGGACGAACCGGGTCATCACGGGATGCGTGACTCGGCACTCCCCACGTGAACGCTCGCGGTCCATGTGGTTCCGCGCGCCGAACGCCACCGGATCATACGGGAGAACGAAGGGACTGAACCTGCCGGTCGTGCGGTCGAACAACATGTGGAGCGGGGCCTGCTCTCCGGAGCGGCGGAGCAGAACGCGCTCGAGACGATCGACTCCGAGCCCTTGGAGTGCGCGGTCGATCTCATCCACGGGATCGGCCCGATGCCCGTCCGGCCGAACGGCCTCCGACGCCCGGCTCGTGCCGCCAGACAGGAAGGCCCGCATCTCGCTACCGACCCAGTCTCCGGGCAGAGGGGACTCCATCGCCCGCGCCAATTGGTGAACAGTGTCCGCAGCCTCGGCCCCCGCCGGGATGTGCGCCAAACCAGGGCGGCCCCGAGATGCTGGAAGGACGCGAACCGGTAGCGGCGCGGATCGGCGATCACGGCGAGTTCCGCGGCAAAGACGTCGATCGCGGTCGTTTGCAGGGTGGGCAGCACGACGTTCCACAGTCCGAGCAGAGGCGTGCGGAGGGGAGCGTCCTGCGGGTTGCGGGCGCTCCACGCAGAGAGAGTCGCGATGATGCTCGCAAACGGGCGGACGCGATCGAACTCTCCCATCGCGCGAGCGTGATCGAGGTGCCGGGCGACAGACTCGAGCATCTCACGATCGGCTTCCGAAGCCTCGGCGAGTGAATCGGCGACCGCACGCCACTCGTTTCCTGCCGGAACATGAGACCAATACATCCGTCCCCCGAAACATCGTTCGCCGCACCCATTCTCCTGTCGCCGTTGTACCGGGACTGGACCGGAGCACAATCGTGCCTCAGCCTCGACGTCCAGGCCAGTTTCGAGTAGGCTCCCCTGGTTGGCCGGGAAACAGTGACAGCCCGGATGGAAGGGGCTCGTGTCGCCGGTCGCGCACCGCCATCCCCACTCTGGAATCGAATCATGAGGATCCGACCCGGATCCCAATCGAGCTTGCGCGGAGGAACTTCGAAACTTGCGGGCCCGGACGTTCAAGAGCGGCTTTCCAGGCCGATGACGAACGACCAGGCTCCCGGAGATCCGCCCGTCCGCGCGTGAGGATCATCATGACACAGACCCGACTCGTGCCCACTCGTCTCATCATTTCCCTGCTTTCCCTTACTGGAGCCGTCTGGAGCTTCGGATGTGGCTCCGGGGGGGACGGGACCCCGAAGGCGAGCTCCGAGACGGCGGCGACCGAGCACGTGGCCGGGGACATCGATCCGGAGTACGCGCAGGCCGGACTGACGGCGGAGGACCTGGGGCCGGGCGAGCCGACGGCCGACCGGTTCAACCCCGATAAGCGGGAGGCGAAGCCCGCGCTCGGAGGGCGGGTCATCCAGCACATCGCGAGCGAACCGCCGAACCTCAACTTCGCGATCGAGAACTCGGCCGTCATCCGCTGGATCCACTTCGACATCCACGCCGGTCTCCTCAGCTTCAATCCGGCAACCTGGAAGTACGATCCCGAGCTCGCGGAGCAGTACTGGATCGAGGATACGGTCGTAAAGAAGGGCGGCCGCGGGGATGACAACGCGAACATTCTGTACGGAACGGTGACCGAGGACGGGACGGACTACGTCGTGACGTCCGGTTGCCCCTACAACAAGTCTACGGAGACACGCATCCCGATGTCCGAGGTCGAGTCGGTTCAGAAAGGGACCGTCTTCACGTTCAAGATCCGCGACGGTGTCTACTGGCACGATGGCGAGAAGTACGACGCGGAGGACGCTCTCTTCTCCTGGGAGATCTACGGCAACCCCAACGTGGACTGTGACGAGAAGCGCTACGCGTTCGAAGAGATCGTGGACGCCGAGATCGTCGATCCGCTCGTCGTCCGGTACTACTACGGCAAGCAGTACTTCCTCGCCCTCCAGACCTTCGACCTCTCCTTCTGCCAGCTGCCCAGCCATCTGTACAACCTGCTCGATCCCACCAACAAGGACTACGATCCGAAGGCATCGTTGGAAAAGCAGGGGACGTACATCAACGAGAACCCGCACAACATCGACTGGGTGGGTCTCGGGCCCTACCAGCTGGTGAAGTGGGAGCGGGGCCAGTACCTCGAGGCCAAGAAGTTCGACAAGTTCTGGAATCCGGATCCGGCCTATTCCGGCTACGTGGACGTCCTCCGCTGGCGGCACATCGACGACGACAACCTCGCGTTCCAGGCGCTCCTCAACGGAGAGGTCGACATCTTCGACCGCGTGAAGTCCGAGGACTTCATGGGGGCGGCCACCAAGGATCCCGCCTTCACCGACAAGTTCTACAAGGCGTTCACCTATACCGGCAGCGTCGGCTTCACGGTTTGGAACACGCTGCAACCCCAGCTCTCCGATCCCAAGGTCCGGACCGCCCTGGCTTACGCCTTCGACGTCAAGGACTGGATCCGCACGAACTATGAGGGCCTCGCGCTCCCGGCGACCTATTCGGCCTTCCGCCTGGGTCCGGCCTACAACCGCGACGTGAAGGTGCTGCCCTACGATATCGAGAAGGCCCAGAGCCTCCTCACCGAGGCCGGCTGGTACGATCGAGACAACAACGGGATCGTCGATAAGGACGGGAAGGATCTGGTGATCGAGGTGCTGATGCCGAGCGGCAACAAGGCCTCGGAGAAGCTTCTCCAGAAGATGCAGGAGTCCTACGAGAAGATCGGGGTCAAGCTGACGATTCAACCGTACGAGTGGGCGACCTTCATCGAGCACCTCCTCGACAGCGACTACGACGCGGCCAACCTGGCCTGGGTCCTCAGCGACATCGAGTCCGATCCCTACGGCAGCTGGCACCAGGCGGAGGCCGATCCCAATCGCCGGACGAGCAACTACGCGAACTTCCGCGACCAGCAGGCGAGCGATCTCATCGACCAGATCCGCGTCGAGCTGGATCCGCAGAAGCGATACGCGCTGGAGAAGCAGCTCCATGCGCGCATCTACGAGCTCCAGCCGTTCCTCTTCGGCTGGAACGTCCCGCGCAAGATCGCGTTCAACAAGGACCTCCGCGGCGTCAAGCTCTACAAGTTCGATCCGGGGTACCGGCTGCGGGACATGTACTACGAGGAAGGCACGCCGGGTACGCGGCCGATGCCGGGCGCCTGATCGGTAGGTCGATCCGACGTGACGTCTTATATCTTCCGGCGGTTGCTTCTCATGGTCCCGACCCTGATCGGGATCACGTTGCTGCTGTTCGCCGTCATGCGGCTGGCCCCGGGCGATCCGGCCGCGCTCGCTGCGGGTGCCGTCGGCGATGCGGGCAACGCGAGCATGCAAACGACCAGCAACGTCGAAGACGCCGTGACCAAGTTCCGCAAACGCTACAAGCTGGACGAGCCGCTGCTGGTGCAGTACGGGTTCTGGCTCAAGTCCGTTCTTCGCCTCGACTTCGGCAACGAGTTCTTCCGGCCGAACGTGGCGGTGCGGGACGAGCTCTGGCAGCGCCTCAAAGTCACGGTTCCGCTGAGCCTGACTTCGGTGCTGCTGTCCTACCTGATCGCGTTGCCTTTGGGGATCTTCTCCGCGGTGAAACGGGGGACGTTCCTCGACTCGGTATCCACCAGCGTGGTCTTCCTCCTCTTCTCCCTGCCCACGTTCTGGGCCGGGCTCATGCTGATCCTCCTCTTCGGCGCGACGGGGCTTGATTGGCTGCCGGTGCTGGGATTGCATGACAAGGATGCGGAGACCTTCACCCGCTGGCAGTACTTCAAGGATCTCCTCCTCCACGTGATCCTCCCCATCACCTGTCTGACCTACGGCAGCTTCGCGTACCTGTCCCGGCAGATGAGAGTGGGGATGCTGGACGTGATCCGGCAGGACTTCATCCGCACGGCGCGCGCGAAGGGCCTTGCGGAAAAAGTCGTGATCTTCAAACACGCGATGCGCAACTCACTCATCCCGGTGGTCACACTCTTCGCGAGCATCCTCCCGGTTCTGATCGGTGGATCCGTGATCGTCGAGACGATTTTCACCATCCCCGGAGTGGGGCTCTATGCCTTCCAGGGATTGGTGCAGCGCGACTACAACGTGGTCATGGCGACCGCCACGGCCTCTGCCTTCATGACCCTTTTGGGATTCCTGGTTTCCGATATCACCTATGCCCTCGTCGACCCCCGAATCGCCTACGACTGAGGCGGCCCGCGTTCCCGCGACGGGAGCTCCTCGGGTCGATCCGTCTGGATCGGCCGGAGAGCCCGTGCGCGCCGTGCAAGGCCAGGACTACTGGGAGCTGGTGCTCTCCCAGATTCGCCGTCGCAAAATGTCGATGGCGGCGCTCTTCGTGCTCGTCGTCCTCTACGCCGTGGCCGTGTTCGCGCCCTTCATCGCGAACGATCGTCCCCTCTACTTCGAGGGGGTGGACCTCCAGGCCTATCGCAAAGCCCAGCGCGAGCTGATCGTGACCGTCGAGTCCCTCGCGAGCGAGGTTCGGGAAGCGGGATCTGCCGGCGAGGGTGCAGCGGCGGCGACGGAGCGACTCGATCTGGAAGTGGCTGCGATCAAGACGCGCTTGCAGGTCATGGGCCGGCAACTCGGCGAAAGCCAGCGCCGTCCCCTGGACGATCTGTCCGACGAAGTGGACATGACCGTGGAGAAGGTCCGGGACCGCGCCACTCCCGAAGCCGAAAGGCACGCCGGTCGCGCTCTGCAGCTGGCGGGAGAGATTCGGGACCAGATGTCGCCCGTCGCGGATCCCTCTGAAGTGGTCGTCGGAAAGACGGTTGCTCTGACCCCGTTCCGCACCTTCCCGGCTTTCCAGAACCTGGGACGTGGGGACGTCTTCTTCATGGTTCTGTGGATCCTGATCTTGTTCTTCCCCCTGTGGAATCGATTCTGGAATCAGCGCATCCTGCGTGGTCACCGCTTCCGCATCCGGCGGGCCCGACGGCACAAGATGCTGCTCCTGTTCGGACTGCCGGCTCTTTGCGCGCTTTTCTGGCAGGGCAGTGCCGGCGAGTTCTACGTCAGCACGTACAAGTCGGGGCTCACCGCAGGTTCGGTGATCGCCCGGCACGTCGCTTTTGCCCCGATTCCCTACGGTCTTGCCGAGAGCAATGAAGGGGAGTCGTTCCGTCCGCCCACTTGGCACACTACCTCCGAGATCGACGACGCCGGGTACTACGTGCGGGGACCGCGCGCCGGACGCATCGACCGCGCGACGGGGATTCCCAAGGCCGGGCAGCCGGTCCAGGTCGAGGTAGGCGAGCCGTCGGCGAACTCGTTCCGCCGGCATCTGCTGGGTACCGACAGCCTGGGGCGGGATCTCGCGACGCGCCTGGTCTGGGGGGCGCGGGTCAGCCTGGCGGTGGGGCTCGTCTCGACCGTGATCCTCGTGCTCATCGGAACCATCATCGGTTCCATCGCCGGCTACTATGGCGGCGTCACCGACACTCTGATCAGTCGTGTCATCGAGATCGTGCAGACGTTTCCGGTCTTCTTCCTCATTCTCATCACGGTGGCGTTCGTCGGACCCAGCATCATGAACATCATGCTGGTGATCGGCTTCGTGAGCTGGACCGGAGTCGCCCGTCTCGTGCGCGGGGAATACATTCGGCTCCGCGGGCAGGACTTCGTGGTGGCCAGCCAAGCCTTGGGAGTCAGCTCCGCCCGCACCATCTTCCGGCACGTGCTTCCCAACGCGATGGGACCGGTTCTGGTCGCGGCCACTTTCTCCGTCGCGACCGGAATCCTCATCGAGTCATCGCTCTCCTTCCTCGGGTTCGGGATCAAGCTGCCGATTCCGTCCTGGGGATCGCTCCTCATCGAGAGCCGCTCGGCCGAGCATTGGTGGATTCAGATCTATCCCGGAGTCCTCATCTTCATCACCGTGATGCTCTACAACCTGTTCGGAGAAGGCGTCCGCGACGCGCTCGATCCGCGGCTGAAGGTGACACACTGATGGCTGAGCCGATTCTCCAGATCCGCGATCTCAAGACCCACTTCGATACCGAGGAAGGGTTGGTCAAAGCCGTCGATGGCGTCAGCTACACCATCGAGCGGGGCGAGACTCTGGGGGTGGTGGGCGAGTCCGGTTGTGGCAAGAGCGTCACCGCCATGAGCATCCTCCGTCTCAACCCCGAACCGCCCACGATCTACGCCGGTGGCGAGATCCTGTTCGGGGGCCGCAATCTGCTCGAGATCACCGAAGAACAGATGCGCAAGGTGCGCGGCAACGACATCGCGATGATCTTTCAGGAGCCGATGACCTCGCTGAATCCCGTCTATACGGTCGGGAACCAGATCGTCGAGGTCTTGGAGCTCCATCGCGACATGCATGGCCAGGCCGCGCTCGAGTACGCCATCGAGATGTTGCGCAAGGTCGGGATCCCGTCGCCCGAGCATCGGGTCAACGAGTATCCCCACCAGATGTCCGGGGGGATGAAGCAGCGGGTGATGATCGCGATGGCCCTGGCCTGCGATCCCCAGCTGCTCATCGCGGACGAGCCGTCGACCGCGCTCGACGTCACCATTCAAGCGCAGATTCTGGATCTCCTGCGGTCGATGCAGTCCGAGTTCGGAATGTCGATTCTGCTCATCACCCACGACCTGGGCGTCGTCGCGGAGATGAGCGATCACGTCGCCGTGATGTATGCCAGCAAGATCGTCGAGTACGCCGATACGCGCAGCCTCTTCCGCCGGCCGCGGCATCCCTACACCTACGGACTTTTCCAATCGCTGCCGGAAACGCATCAGGACGGTCACGAGCGGTTGCGCGAGATTCCGGGCGTGGTGCCCAATCCTCTGCACTTTCCCAGCGGGTGCAAGTTCCGCACGCGCTGTTTCAAGGCCACGGAGACGTGCGTATCGGTGGAGCCGGAGCTGGTCGAGATCGAACCGGGCCACACGGTGGCGTGCCATCATCCGGTGACGGATGAGGAGCTGCGCCGGGTCGGCAGGGCCACGGCCTCCACGACGTCCGAACCCGGCGATGGGATGATAGCGGGCGCGCCTGGCGGGACGGGACCGCGAGTGGGCGAATCCGGCGGTACGGCGCTGCGGGCGAGCGAATCCGGGCGTTCGGCACCGCACGCGGGCGAATCCGGGCGTTCGGCGCTGCGGGCGGGCGAATCCGGGGAGTCGGCGCCGCGAGCGGGGGATTCCGGGGGCGTGGCACCGCATGCGGGCGAGACGCAGTGGGACGGAGGCGCACGATGACCAGCGGACTGGACCAAGCCGCTCCGCGTGCCCCGCGCCGGATCGTACAGTCCGGCGATGCACCGCTGCTCGCGGTTCGAAACCTGCAGAAGTTCTTCCCGGTCAAGAAGGGCGTGCTCCGGCGGACGGTGGCCCACGTGCGTGCCGTCGACGATGTCAGCTTCGAGATCCGGCCGGGAGAAACGCTGGGTCTGGTCGGTGAGTCCGGATGCGGCAAGACGACCGTCGGACGGTCCATTCTCCGGTTGATCGAACCCACGGGCGGTCACGTGCGGTTCGAGGGGGAGGATGTGGTCGCGGCGCGGGGCGAGAAGCTGCGGCAGATGCGTCGCCGGATGCAGATCATCTTTCAGGATCCGTATGCATCGCTCAATCCGCGGATGTCGGTCTCCGACATCATCGGCGAAGGGCTCCGGGTCCACAAGCTGGTCTCCAGCCGTCAGGAGCTGGAAGACCGCGTGCGCGAGCTCCTGCTGAAGGTGAAGCTCGATCCGGTCTACGTGAATCGCTATCCGCACGAGTTCTCCGGCGGTCAGCGGCAGCGGATCGGGGTGGCGCGAGCCCTCAGCCTATCTCCCAAGTTCATCGTTTGCGACGAAGCGGTCTCGGCTCTCGATGTCTCGATCCAAGCCCAGGTGATCAACCTCCTGATGGACTTGCGGGACGAGATGGGACTTTCCTACCTGTTCGTCGCCCACGATCTGTCGGTCGTACGGCATATCAGCCATCGGGTCGCGGTGATGTATCTGGGAAAGATCGTCGAGACCGCGACGACGGAAGAGCTCTTCGCCGATCCCAAGCATCCTTACACGAAGGCGTTGCTTTCGGCGGTGCCAGTCGCCGATCCGGATCGGCGTCCGCAGCGTACGGTACTGATCGGGGACGTACCGTCGCCGATCGCGCCGCCTCCCGGATGTCCCTTTCACACGCGCTGTCCGTCCGTGATGGAGATCTGCCGGCACGAGAAACCGCCACTCAAGGAGTGCGGCACCGGCCACCAGTTCACCTGCCACCTGGACGTCTGATCCGAATCGCCCCTTCGGCCGCACCGTTCCGGAATCACTCCCGGTGCGGGACTGGTCGGTGTTTCGTTTCCGGAATCACTCCCGGAACGGGACTGGTCGGCGGTTTGTTTCCGGAATCACTCCCGGTGCGGGCCTGGTCGGTGGTTCGTTGCCGGAACCACTCCCGGAACGGGACTGGTCGGCGGTTTGTTATCGGAATCACTCCCGGTGCGGGCCTGGTCGGTGGTTCGTTGCC
>JAGQHR010000039.1 GCA_020431745.1 Candidatus Eiseniibacteriota bacterium | reverse complement strand
TGAGCCAGCCGTCACCGCCGACGTGCTTGAGGCTCACGACCCGTATCTTCTCCTGATGCACCAGCCTTGTCAGGTCCTCTGCGGTCCAGGCCGCCCGGTCCTTCTGCAGGACCTGCTGGACCCATCCCCCCGGGCTCAAGTGCGATGTCTCGCCCATACACCTCTCCGCCGCGCGGGCCGTCCCGCTCGTGCAACTCCCGACCATCCCCACCCGCACACATCGTCTCGACGCAGTCCACAAGGATACCGGATCCGCGAGCCGCATCACCATGGACCATTCCATTCTGCGCAGGTTGTCGCGGAACTACGGAGTGTCCCGTATTCCACCCTCGGGTACCGGCTTGGATTCGAGGGAGCCGAAGCGGGAGGCGCCGGAGCGGGAGGCATCGGAGCGGGAGGCGCCGGAGCGGGCAGCCCTACTTTCCCAGCTCGCCTGCGACCGCGGCATGGAGCGCTGCGGCTTGCTCTTTCATCTCCGGCCGAAGCTCCTGACCGAGCAGGGCGTCGAGTTTGGTCAGCGCATCCCTGAGTCGCCCCTCGCGGACGAGGCGCCGGGCGCTCTCGAGCTCCTGATGATGATGCGCCTGCTCGATGGCCGTTTGTGCGGTGATACGAAGCACGGGATCGTTGGTCTCGGCCTGAACCGCTTGCCAGACTTCGATCGCCTCGTCCAACTTGCCGGCGACTGCGAGATCCACGCCCTGCCGGTAGCGATCGAGCGCGGGCTCTTCCGCTTCCCGTTGTTCGAGACGTCGAATCCGATCCTGAACCTCGCGACGGATCGACACATCATCGGTCACCCGCATGGCATCCCGATAGGCATTGAGTGCCTCACTAGCCGACTTGCCCTCCACCATCGAGTTGATCTTGTCGATCTCCGCCCTGCGCAGGGCCATGTCCACGCGTTGCAGGTAGCCGTCCCCGGCGCCGGAGCGGCGTAGAGACTCCCGGAGAGCGCGTGCTCCATCGATGTTTCCGGTTTTCGCCGTCAGGATCGCCAGAAGAGTCGCCACATCCTTGCGAAACGGCATCGCCTGTTGCGCCTGAATCAACGCGGATACACCCTCCCAAAGCCCGTCGGTCTCCTCCGTGAAGGTGCCTCCGAATCGGAGATGATGCTCATAGTTTCCCGGCTGAGCGGCCATGCAGATCCGCAGATGGCTCCTCGCCTCCCGCTGGAGCGCCAGACCGTTCGTGGAAACGGCGGACGATTCGGCGAGACACGTCGCGGCCAGAACGCGCGACCGAACGTCCAGGCTATCGAGCGCGATCGCTCTTTCGGCCGCTGCAAACGCCAAGCCGCGTCGACCCTCCTCGTGGTAGAGATATCCCAGCGCGTCGTATGCCAGGCTGTTGCCGGCGCCGTCCTTCACCGCTTCCGAGAGGACACGCTCCGCTTCCGCTTCGCCTCCCGGCCCATGCGCCATGAGATCTCCCAGACAGGCGGAAGTCTCCACTTCGTTCAGTGGTTGAAAGTTGACGAGCGAGCCGACGGCGATCTCGCGCGGACAGGTCCAACGGTGAAACGGGAACGAACCCCGCACGTTGTATAGCTTGAGTGTCTTGACGAGCTCGGCCTCGCCCATCCCCGTTTCGGACAGCACGACCTCCCAGCCGTCTTCGCCCTTCTCGATCCGACGAATCACGTCGTTGATCCGCCCGGGGCGCGAGGCGTCACCGCAGAACAAGTAGTGC
Source organism: Candidatus Eiseniibacteriota bacterium (assembly GCA_020431745.1). Lineage (GTDB taxonomy): Bacteria > Eisenbacteria > RBG-16-71-46 > CAIMUX01 > CAIMUX01 > JAGQHR01. The sequence continues at coordinate 10,214 of JAGQHR010000039.1, read as the reverse complement.
GTCAGCAGCCAGGATTCCGCGTAGAACACCGCTTGTCGCGCCTCTCCACCACGACTACCGCCCCCGTCCGTTCCCTCACCGCGATAGAGCGGAGAGCTCCGGTCGACGGACACGAGCGCTGGCAACGGGATCCAGCTTTCGGCGGCGAGCCACTCGCGATGGTGGGTCAGCGGGCGCCCGATCTCCGCAATCTCCCCGTCGATCCTCGTGTTGCTGAAGCACTCCGCGAGACCTTCGTCGAGCCAGACCGGAAGCTTGGGGAAGTTGTTGTTCAGGAAGTAGTGCATGTACTCGTGACGTACCAGGCGCAGGGTCGCCTCGGCATCTTCGTCCCCGCCCGCGGTGAGCGCGACGTAGTTGCCATCGGGGGAACTTCGGAAGTATCCGGCAGCGTGGCGTACGTTCCCCGTCGCATCGAGGTTGAAGGGCTCGAAGCTCTTCTCGTCGCGGAACACGTAGACGTTGGTCGGCAGCGGCGAGAGCACGCGCATGTCCGTCGTCGTCTGTTGCAGGACCGATCGGAGAAGAATGATCTCCCCCGCGAGCCGTGTCGCTTCGGATCCCTTGGCGTTGCTGTAGATCGAAAAGTCGTCGGTCGCGACCCGGAGCCAACCCGTGTCGGCGCCCACCACGGCCGGAGCCAGGACGAGGAAGATCACGAAGGCACTTGCAGAATGGCGAATCCGTCGGCGGCGTTCCATGCGGCGACCTCCCGTGTGTGGAGCGGCTCGAGTCTATCCCCGAGGACCTCTTTCTGAAAAGTGCGAGCGAGGGAACGACTCCCCGAGCGACAATCCCTTCCTCGTGCGGCGGCCGTTTCTCGCGGCTCTCCTACAAGGTCGCGCAGCGTCGCAGTTTCGTCGTGATCCTCGACGGGGAAGTGATCCAGCGTTCGCGAGTACCGGAGTCTGGTCAATCGATTCGACCTCTGCCATGATCGCGGCCATGGGAGAAACCTTGCACTTTGCCGGAGTGGCCGGCAGCGGCATGAGCGCGCTGGCCCAGTTCCATGTCGCTCGTGGCGGCCGGGCGACCGGAAGCGACCGATTCTTCGATCGCGGCGAGCATGGACACATTCGTCGAGCCCTGGAAGCGGCGGGCGTACAGATCGTGCCCCAGGACGGCTCGGGACTCGCGGGTTGCGACGGTCTGGTCGTTTCTACCGCCGTCGAGGAAACCGTCCCGGATGTCGCGGCCGCCCGGCGGAACGGCGTCCCCATCCTCCATCGTTCCGATCTTCTGGCGAGATTCGTCGCGGCCCACCGGACGATCGCGATCACCGGCACCAGCGGGAAGTCGACGGTCACGGCGATGACGTTCGAGATTCTCGCTGCCGCGGGACTCGATCCTTCGGTTCTTTCCGGAGCGGAGCTCCCGCTCCTCCAGGCTCGCGGGTTGCTGGGCAATGCGTATGCCGGCTCCGGGGAGCTGCTGGTGATCGAGGCGGATGAGAGCGACGGCAGTGTCGTGAAGTACCTCCCATGGATGGGATTGGTCCTGAATCTGCACCGCGACCACAAGGAGCCGGCCGAGCTCCTCACGATGTTCCAGGAGTTCCGCCGGAACACGCGGGGACCGTTCGCCGTCAGCTCCGATGCCGAGCTGGATTCGCTGGGGGCCGGATCGATCCGCTTCGGCATCGCTTCTCCGGGGATGTCGGGGCGCTCGGATCGAGTGCCACGAACGGTCGTCGAGGCAGCGGACGTGCGGCTCCTGGCCGAGGGGTCGTTCTTCCGCATCGAAAGTGTCGCCTTCGACCTCCCGGTGCCGGGCCTGCACAATGTGTTCAACGCGGTGGCGTCCACGACGGCGGCGCTGCAGGCCGGCGTGTCCCTCGCGCACTGTGCGGAGGGGCTCCGTTCCTTCGGCGGCGTCGCGCGGCGCTTCCAGTCTCACGGGGTCGCCCGTGGCATCGAAGTCGTCGACGACTTCGCACACAATCCGCACAAGATCGAGGCGGCGCTCCGCACGGCCCAGGCACGGGGGGAACGCGTGCTGGCGATCTTCCAACCACACGGTTTCGGACCGACGCGGTTCATTCGCGATGAGCTCGTGGACATGCTGGCCCGGACGATCCGTCCGACCGATGTCTTTTGGATGCTCGAGATTTTCTACGCGGGCGGGACGGCCCAGAAGAACCTCTCTTCGCGGGACATCGTTCGCGACCTCGAGGAACGCAACGTGGACGCGCGGTTCGCCGAGTCCAGAAAAGCGCTCGTCGAAGAGATCGCACGAAGCGCACGGACGCGGGACCTCATCCTCGTGATGGGCGCGCGGGACCCGTCGTTGCCGGGGCTTTGCGAGGAGATCCTCGACGCCGTGCGCGCGACCGCGTCCTGAGGCTCACTTCGTCCGCGATCGCTTGGGGGGGTTCCGTTCCGCACGGCGCTCCGGCAGGGAATCGTCTCCCGACTCCTCGGTACTCGCGCCAGGCGGGGCCGACGGGAACACGTTCCCCGGCTCCTCGACCTCCGCGTCCGCAGAGATCGCTGTTTCCGTCGTGCCGGTCGGTTTCGGCTGACGGTCGGCAAGAATTGCCGAGAGTTCGACGCTGAGCCGCCCTTCCAGCGATCCGCAGACGAGACCGCAGAGCGCGAAGACCTCCGGATCGGCAACCTTATAGAAGACCTGCAGGCCCTGCTTCCGTCGCTCGACCAACCCCTCTCGCAGCATCAACGCCAGGTGTTTGGACACGTTGGCCTGGCCGGTCTCGGCGGCCTCCACCAGATCCCCCACCGACCGCTCCCCGTCCGCCAGGGCGTGGAGGAGCCGAAGACGAACCGGATCTCCAAGCAGGCGAAAGCGTTGCGCAATTCTGTCCAGCGTGGACGGGGAGGGGTGCTGCAGGGTCATCGGGGTGCTCCTTCTCCAATCTCCCGTGCGAAAAATCCTGATTGACGGAACCTTCGTCGCCGATTACATTACTACATGGTCATATAGTTATCTAGTGATTCTCTTACCCAAGATGAAGTCTTTGGTTCTGCAGATCAAGCGAATCGAAGACCGGGACCAGACAAGACAGGAGGAGCTCGTGAGAGGTTGGATCGCACCGAGACCAGGTGCCGCCCGGCAACGACGAGCCGCAGCGCGCCTCGCACCGGGGTCGCTCCGAAGGGCCGGCTCCCTCGTACTGACGATTTGGATGGCGACCGGGCTCGAGATCACCGGAGCCGCGCGGGCCCAGGTGGGAATGGATGGTGCTCCCAGCTTCCCCGACTCGCTCGATCTGACGCACGCGATCGAGCTGGCGAGGGAGAACAGCCCCATGCTCGCCCAGGCGCGAAGCGGTGCGGAAGCCGCACACACCGGGAAGTGGGAAGCCCGGGCATCCCGGCTGCCCAGCCTGACCGGACGGGTCGTCGGGCTCACTACGGACTCTCCGGCCGACGCCTTCGGACTGCAGCTGATGCAGGAACGCTTTTCGTTCCCCGCCTTCACCATGTCCGACCCCAACGATCCGGAAGCGATCGATCACTGGAGCACCGAGCTGGAAGCACGCATGCCGCTCTTCACGGGTGGCAAGATCACCGGGGCCATTCGCCAGGCCGACCGGATGGCCGATGCGGCGGGGGCCGATCGTGATCAAGCCGAGCGCGGAATCTCTCTGCAGGTGACCAACGCCTACCTCGACGCCATCCTCGCGGAGGAAGGTGTTGCTCTCGCAGAGCGCGCGCAGGCCACGACGGCGAAGCACGTCGACCGGGTCCGCGATCTCTTCGAGACGGGCATGGCGATCGAGTCGGATCTCCTCCAGGCCGAGGTACAGCTCTCGAAGATGGAAGAGGGCACGATCGCGGCGAGGAGTCAGACGGCCATCGCCAGAGCGGCCCTCGGTCGTACGATCGGACTGGATCTGCCGGCCGACCTGCCGCTGGCGCGCATGCAGGGAATGGAACTGCCTCTCCCCTCGTCGATCGAGTCCGCGCTCCAGTCGGCCCATGCGGATCGTCCCGATCTCACGGCGGCCACCGCTCGCAGCGAAGCGGCCCGCGCGGCGATCAAACAGGCGCGCGCCGGTTACCTCCCGGAGGTCGGGATCAGCGGCAAGCTCGTATGGAGCGACGACCACCCCTTCGGGTCCCATGGATCCAGCTACACCATCGCCGGCCAGCTCCAATGGTCGCTCTGGGACTGGGGAGCGACCCGTCAGCGCGTCACACGGAGTCGCCATCTTGCCAACGTCGCCGCGATGGAAGAGCGCGACAAGAACCTGGGAGCGGAGCTCGAAGTGCTCGTGGGTTGGGAGTCTTTGCAGTCGGCTCGCGCCCGCCTGACGACCGCGACCCGTGCGGTCGGTGCCGCGGAGCGCGCGATGCAGATCCTCGAGGATCGCTTCGACGAAGGCGTGACTCGGATCACTGACCTGCTCGATGCCGAGACCGCCCTGCACGAGGCCCGCACCCGCGCCCTCGACGCACGATTCGGCGTGCAGCGCGCCGCCCGTCAGCTTCTCTTTGCCGCCGGTCAGTCGCCGGCACCGGAGGTCGAATCATGATGAAGCGCTCTATCGTTCAGCAGTTCAGGCACGAGGTCGTGCGGCTCGACCTCCTTTTGCCCGCCTTGGCGAGCCTCTCTCTCTTCTTGCTCACCGCGTGCGGCCACGAACCGTACTACGAGGCCGAAGGAGAGCCGGTCGCCGTCCGGGTGCACTCGGTGGTCTCGCAGGACGAACCCCGACCGATCGAAGCCGTCGGCACCACGGTGGCGACCCAGTCCGCCACGCTCGCGGCGCGGGTCATGGGGACCGTGCTGGAGATCAGGAAGAACGCGGGCGACCTCGTCCATCGCGGTGAAGTCATTCTCGTGATCGATCCGCGGGAGGTGAGCGGGCAGATCGCGCAGGCCGAAGGCGCCGTCGCCCAGGCCAAGGCGGCTCTCGTCCTCGCGGAGACGAATCTCCAACGCTTCGAACGGCTCTTCGAGCGCGGATCGGCTTCCCAGCTGGAGTTGGATCAGGCGCGCTGGCAACGCGACACCGCCGCCGGCGCCGTCAAGCAGGCGGAGGGAGCCGTCGCAACGGCACGCTCTATGAAGAGCTACGCGGAGGTGGCGGCCCCCTTCGATGGCCGGATCGTCGACCGGCTCTGCGAGGTCGGTGACCTGGCGACGCCGGGACGGCCGCTCCTCCGCGTGGAAGACGCCGCGCACATGCGCGTGCATCTCTCACTGGCGGAAGATCGCGTGGGGCTCCTCTCCGAAGGCGTTGAAGTCCCGGTGACGATTCCTGCACTCGGCGATCAGAGCTACCGCGCGCGGGTCGCGCAGATCGTCCCCGCGGTCGATGCCGCCAGCCGATCATTCACGGTCAAGCTCGACCTGCCCGAGGATCCGACTCTCCGCGCCGGCCTCTTCGCGCGCGCCTCGCTGCCGGGGGAGCTTCATCCGGTTGTCCGGGCTCCGGAAAGCAGCGTCGTACGACGCGGAGGCCTGACCGGAGCGTTCGTCGACGGCGGCGGCAAAGCCCGGTTCCGACTGCTCGTTCTTTCCACCGACGGCAGCGCTCCCGCGACGGGCGTCGACGAATCCGTCGTCGTCGCCTCCGGGTTGGCTGCCGGTGATCGCCTGATTCTCGATCCCCCGTCGACGTTGGAAGAAGGATCTCCCATCGAGGTGCGCTCATGACCGAGAACCGTGACAAAGCCGCCGCGGCACTGGAGCTCCATCGCAAGAAGCTGGGTTCGGCCGGCCGGATCGCCCGCGCGTTCATCGACTCCAAGCTGACCCCGCTGCTGGTGATCTTCTCACTGGCGCTCGGTGTCTTCTCGGTGATGATCACCCCGCGCGAAGAAGAGCCGCAGATCCAGGTTCCGATGATCGACGTGCACGTGCCCTTCCCCGGCGCATCCGCCAAGGAAGTGGAAGAGCGTGTCGCGACCCCGCTGGAGAAGTTCCTTTGGGAGATTCCCGGAATCGATTTCGTCTACACCACGTCGAGCCCGGACTACTGCCTGGCGATCGCACGGTTCAAGGTCGGCGAGAACCCGGAAGACTCCGCGGTCAAGCTGCACACCAAGCTGCTGGCCCATCCCGAGCTGCTGCCGCCGGGGGCGGGACCACTCACCGTCAAGCCGAAGTCGATCGACGACGTGCCGATCGTGGCCCTGACGTTGTGGGGCGAGGGCTATGACGGCTACGCGCTTCGGACGGTCGCAGACGAGCTGGCTCTCGAACTGAAGAAGATCCCGGGGATTTCCGAAGCCGGTGTCATCGGCGGCAGTCCCCGCGAGGTCCGGGTCCGGATCGACGCCGCGCGACTGGCCGGGTACGGCGTGAGCGCGATCGAGATCGCCCAGGCGCTGGAGCACGCAAACCGTGCGCTGCCCTCGGGATCGTTCCTGGAAGGCAATCGCGAAATCACTCTGCGCGCGGGCGGCGAGTTGCGCACCGCCGAGGATGTCCGACGGGTCGTGGTCGGCGTGCGGGGCGGCAACCCGATCCATCTCGGTGAGGTCGCGGACGTCATCGACGGTCCGGCCCAGCCGGAGTCTTACGTGTCGATCGCGACGGGACCGTCGATGAAGGCCCACCACGACGCCGTCGCGCGCACCACCGACGCCCCCGCGGTGACGATTACCCTGGCCAAGAAGCCGGGACAGAATGCCGTCGCGCTCGCGAAGAAGGTCGAAACTCGCGTCGAGGAGCTGAAGCGCACGCTGCTTCCGAGCGGACTCGAGGTGACCTGGACGCGCAACTACGGCGAAACCGCGGCCGAAAAGTCGAATGAGCTGATCGGGCACGTCCTGCTCGCGACCGCGGCGGTCGTCCTGCTCATGCTCTTCGCGCTCGGCAAGCGGGAGGCGATCGTGGTGGGCGTGGCCGTGCCGGTCACGCTCGCGCTCACGCTCTTCGCAAGCACGATGTTCGGCTATACGCTGAACCGCGTCACCCTGTTCGCGCTGATCTTCGCCATCGGCATCCTCGTCGACGACGCGATCGTAGTGGTGGAGAATATCCACCGGCATCTGCAATTGGGATGGACGGGCGCCAAGCGGGCCGCCATCTACGCGACGGACGAGGTGGGCAACCCGACGATCCTCGCCACGTTCGCGGTGATCGCGGCACTGCTCCCCCTGGCCTTCGTCTCGGGATTGATGGGACCGTACATGCGTCCGATCCCCATCAACGCGTCGGCGGCGATGTTCTTCTCGTTGCTGGTCGCCTTCATCATCACGCCCTGGCTGGCGCTCCGGCTGCTCAAGCCCCACCACGAAGAGAGCGCCCACGCGCCGGAGGAGGAGACCCAAGCCGAGCACAAGATCGAAAAGATCTACTCCAAGGTGATGCGGCCGCTGGTGCGGAAGCCCAAGCTCGGTGGTATGGCCCTCGCGGGGGTCGGACTCCTGCTCGTCGGATCCGTGGTGCTCCTCTTCGTACGCGCCGTGCCGGTCAAAATGCTCCCGTTCGACAACAAGAGCGAGTTCCAGGTCGTCGTCGACATGCCGGAAGGCTCCACGCTCGAGCAGACAAACGCCTGCGCCCGGGATCTGGCGCAGATGGTGCGGCAGGAGCCGGAGGTCGCGGATGTGGAGATCTACTCCGGCACGTCGGGACCGATCAACTTCAACGGTCTCGTCCGACACTACTTCCTGCGTCGCGGCTCCAACGTGGCCGATCTGCAGGTCAACCTCGCCAGCAAGCACGATCGCAAGGCCCAGAGCCACGACATCGCGAAGCGGGTGCGCCCCAAGCTGGACCCGATCGCGGCGCAGTACGGCGCCCGCATCAAGGTGGCCGAGGTGCCCCCGGGGCCGCCTGTGCTCTCGACGCTGGTCGCGGAGATCTACGGTCCCGATCCCGAGCGCCGACGGGCAGTCGCGGCCCAGGTCAAAGAAGTCTTCGAGACGACGCCGGGCGTCGTCGATGTCGACTGGATGGTCGAAGACCCCGCTCCGGAGCTACGCTTTGCGATCGATAGCGAGAAGACAGCGCTCTCGGGCATCAGCACCGAGATGGTCACGCGCGAGCTTCTTCTGCAAGGGATGGGCGGAGAGGTCGGACGACTGCGTACGGAATCGGGTCGCGCCCCGGTTCCCCTCACGCTCCAGGCGGATCGTGGCGGGCGCAGCCCACTCGCCGATCTTTCCGCCCTCACCCTTCCGTCACCGGACGGAAGCCGGGTTCCCCTCGCCTCTCTGGTCCAGATCCAGAACGAAACACGTGAGCCGTCGGGCTATCACAAGAACCTGCGTCCGGTGACCTATGTGATCGCCGACGTGGCCGGAGTGTCGGAGAGTCCGGTCTACGGGATCCTCGACATGAAGAAGCGGATCAGCGAGATCCAGCTTCCGGAAGGCTATGAGCTGACCCAGCACTTCAAGGCGCAGCCGGAGTCGGATCAGAAGGTCGCGCTCAAGTGGGACGGCGAGTGGCAGATCACCTACGAAGTCTTCCGCGACATGGGCATCGCGTTCGCGGCCGTCATGGTGTTGGTCTACATGCTGGTGGTCGCGTGGTTCCGCAGCTTCACGACACCGCTCGTCATCATGGCTCCGATCCCGCTGACCCTGGTGGGGATCCTGCCCGGTCACTGGATGACCGGCATGTTCTTCACCGCGACCTCGATGATCGGCTTCATCGCGCTGTCCGGGATCATCGTCCGCAACTCGATCCTCCTGGTCGATTTCATCAACCTGGAGCTGGAAGGCGGCGCGTCCCTCGAGGACGCCGTCCTGAAGGCGGGCGCGGTCCGCATGAGACCGATCGTCCTGACCGCGGCGGCTCTCGTGGTCGGTGGTCTGGTGATCATTCTCGACCCGATCTTCCAGGGACTAGCGGTGTCCCTGATCTTCGGAGTCGTGGTCGCGACGGCGCTCACCCTGGTGGTGATCCCACTCCTGTACTACCTACAGCTCAAGTACTTCCCCGGAACGGCCGGGATGGATCTGGAAACAACCCATGCGGCTGACGCGGAGGCGGTGGCTGATCTCGGAGGTGTCCATGTGCGTCAATGATTGGTTGCGGGTGATCGCGGGTGCATTCGTGCTGGCCTCGGTGGCGCTGGGCTACTGGGTCAATCCCTGGTTCTTCGCCTTCACGGCGTTCGTCGGGCTGAACCTGCTGCAGTCGGGTTTCTCCAAGTGGTGCCCGATGATCAGCCTGCTCAAGAAGATGCACGTACCGGAGTGATTCCGGAGGAGGTTCGCCGATGAAGATGCTGATGTTGATCGTCGAGCGGGACGTGCGGGAACGGGTGGAAACCATCCTCAGCGAGAGCGAGGTCCAGGGCTTCACCGAGATTCCGACCGTCTTCGGCTCCGGCACGAGCGGGCCACGCCTGGGATCGCGGGCCTTTCCGGATACGTCGTCGATCATCTTCAGCGTGCTGGAGGACGATCAGGTCGGCCGCGTCATGGACTCGCTCACGAAGGACTGCGCGGCCTGTCCGCACAAGGTGCACTCGATCGTCTGGGGAGTGGAAAGCCTGCAATAGCGGTCGCCCCACGTGGCAGGCGACGGACGCCTCTGCTGATGGCGCCGTCGCCGCAACGATCGCACGAGGACTGGATCACCCCACCCCGACGCGCCATCGCGCATCGTCTCCCGCTTCGACCGCACGCTGAGACTTCCTCCCTCGTCAGCACGCGAAAGTTCGGACTTCGCCTGTATCCAGGCCGTGTCCTGCTGGCCCTTCGAACTACCGGGATGTGAAGACCGTAGCCTCGACGGGCATATCGACAACGCGCGTCGTCCGACGGACGCGTTCATCGCTCGTCCATCCGAGGTTCGTGAAGCACCGGCACGGGGTTGGCTTGACCATGGGTCTCGCAGAAGTATGTCCACAAGGAGTAACCAATGGCTTTGCGCACCCTGCAATCAATCCCTGTCGCAATCTGGATCGGATCAGCTGCCGCGATGCTCGTCGGCTGGGGATGTTCCCCCTCGCTCGATCCCACGAATCAGGAAAGTCCCGGTGATCTCTCCTCTGCCGACGTCACCGACGTGCCGCAGGAAGTCGTCCTCCGTGATGGAGACGAGATATCGGGAGCCGTGTCCGCGAGAATCATCCGCGTCCCGTCCGGCGCGATCGTCCGGGTCGTCGATGATGCGAACCTGCACGCACTGGAGTCGTTCGTCGTGGAGGGCGAATTGAGAGTTGCGGACGTCGATCCCGGGAGCGGTCGCGTCGATGCACCCGACCTCACCCTCGAATCCGATCATGGCCTTGCGATCCTCGGAACCGTCCAGGGGAGCCGTGACCGTTCCTTCGCCGGAGT
>JAGQHR010000398.1 GCA_020431745.1 Candidatus Eiseniibacteriota bacterium | reverse complement strand
CACCCGCGTTCAGTGCCGCATCGAGGCGAACACCCGTGCGCGCGGGGGCGACACGCTCGGCGAGGCGATCACCTGGGCGATCGACGTTGCGCCCCCCCGCCTGCTCTCGTCGTGGCCGCCGGTCACGCGCGCCCGACCGGACGACACCGGAGCGGGTCCGCTCTTCTGGAAACTGGACACGGGCGCTCGGCCCTCGATCTTCGACCCCTGGCACGATCCGGTAGTTTTGGTCTTCGATCGGATTCCCGACCCCGCCGCGTGGCGGCGGCTCCGATTGAACGGCCCCGAAGGCGAGGTCCCGCTCGTCGAGGCGACTCTCGACCCGCAGCTCTGGCAGGCGATCGGGAACGAGGCCGATCCCGCGCATGCCATCGCGGTGCGATCCCGCGAACCGCTGCAGCCGGGGTCGAGCTACCAGTTGGCGGTGCCCGAGGATCTGCCCTTCCCGGGATGCGAGCTGACACTGGATAGTCCGATCACCATCGAGATTCCCACTCCCAGCGATCCGCGCATCCTGGGCGCGCGCGGGTCTGCCGAGGGAGTCTTCCTCTACCCGACGAACCCCATCGATCCCGACTCGTTGAGCGCTCGCCTCCAACTGACACCCGATCCGGGTGACTGGACCGTCCACACGCCTTGGCGGGGAGCGACCGGGCAGCTCGAATCGGAGGAAACGAACGCGATCTGGATCGAAGGTTCGTTCCCTGCCGGCGAGAGCGTAGAAGTGCGCGTCCTACCCGGCCTGCGCGACGCGTTCGGTCTCGCGGCGATGCGCCCGTTCGTCTTCCAGGTGCAGATTCCGCATCGGGACGCCGCGCTCACCCTGGCGCCTTCGTCGGGCGCGCTGCTGGCCGGCGGCGCCGAGTATCTGCGGCTGACGGCGCGCAACGTGGGACCTGTCCGGGTGCGCGCTGCCTGGGTCCGCTCGGCGGAGATGCCGATCGCCTACTCGAACGCGGCGTCCCAAGCGCTGGCCCATCAACGGGCGACGCTTCCGTGGCAGGATCGCTGGGACATCGACGAGGTGTGGGATCCCGGCATCGCCGACGACGAGACGCACGCGCACGATCTGCGCCTGGGCGAGATCCCGAATCCTCCCCGGGACGTGCAGGCCCTGTGGGTCGAGGCGATCGCCGAACCGATCTACGGCCGGGGAAGCGCACGCGACAGCCTGCGTGCCGCGGCGCGCGTGGAGCTCGCGACGATCGGACTGTCCTGTGCGTTGGGCGAACGTCACGGTCTCCTCTGGGCCACCGACCTCTCCAGCGGACAACCGCTGGCCCGCGCCGACATCGCGCTCCACAAGAAGGTCGAACCCGAGGATGCCGTCCCCGCGGCGCTCGATCCGGTGTGGAACGGAAAGACCGACGAGGACGGCCTGGTGTGGATTCCGGGATCCGTGCAGCTCGACAGCCTCGGGATCGAGCTCGCGATGGTGCAGGTCCCCGGTCGGCGCGGATGGCTCGCGCTTCCCCACGGTCCGAATCCCGAACCCGGCGACGACGTGCGGGCCGCGATGGTCGTGGACCGCTCGGAGCTGCACCCCGGGGATCGACTGCTCTGGAAGGCCTGGGTCCGCCGGGTGGATCGCGACGGTCTCTCCCGCGTCGCGCTCAGCCGCATCAGCGTAACGTTCCAGGGCCAGGGATGGAGCGCGGAGCAGAAGCGTCCGCTCGATCTCACCGGATCGGCCACCGGAAGTTACTCGATCCCGGCATCCGCGCCCGCCGGTCCTCTGCTCGCCCTGATCCGTGATCCGCAGACTGGACGGGTGCTCGGCGAGCTGCCGCTGACGGTCGAGGCGACACCGGGTCTGGCGCTGGCAACATCCCTCACCCCATCTGCGAAGCGAGTCCTGAGCGGGAACGACGTCGACCTGCGCGCCGCGGTGACGCGAAGAGGTGGCACACCGCTGGGACCGATGCCTCTCGAATGGAGCATCGAGTCGGCTCCCTGGAGCTGGGCGCCTGCGGGTTGGGAGGCGTTTCGCTTCCACGATCCCTGGCTCGAAGCGGCGGGGATCTCGCCGGAGCGAGCCCCCGAGCGTCTCGATCAGGATGGGGTCGCCGCGTGGCGGATCTCGACCCGCCCGCGCGATCGCGAGTCGGACCTGCGCATCAGCGCCACCGTGCGCCCCCGCGATCTCACCGACCCCGCGCTGACCGCGCGCTGCTCGTTCGGCGTCCTGTGTGCTTCGACCCGGGTGGGCGTGCGCGCCGTGCAGGATCGGCCGGAGCATCGGGGGGCCGCAGCCTGGGAATGGGTGGTGGTCGATACGTCGGGCGCGATAGTCGCGGGCGCCGAAGTCGAGGCCACGGTCACCCGACTGTTGGATCCGTTCGACGGCGAAGGGGAGTCGATCGAGCGGGCCGCCCGATCGGGAGAGCTCCGCGAGTCCGAGCCGGTCTACCGGCGCACGCTCGTCAGCACGACCGATCCCCAGACGCTCGCGTTCTCCAAGCCTGTCGCGGGGCGCTATGCGCTCCACCTTCAGCTCGCGGAAGGGGCGAAGGCGCGCGCGGCGGCTCTCAGCGCCGAGCCGCGTCCGCCGGTTCCCCGCGAGAAAAGCGCCACGATGGTGATCGAGCCGGGTGACGACTCGATCACGCTGCCCAACACCCCCGCTTCCGGGGCTCAGACGCTGCTCGTGTTGCACGACCGCGATCTGATCCGGGCGCGGTCCACGTTCCTCCGCGGTTTCCCGACGATCGCGATTCCGACGCGGGACCTCCTCCCGCCCTCGGTGGGAATCACCGCGTTGCAGATCGGAACCCTGCCCCGCGCGAACGCTCAGGGCGCCCGGCCGATCCTCCCCGCGTTTTCGGTGGGCACGACGGCGGCGCCGATCCCGTTGGACAGGCTCCGGCCGCGAATCGCGATCGTCCCCCGCAGTGTGGAGGGGGACACGATCTCGGTCGAAATCACCGCACGCGCGTCGAACGGTCGGCCCACCCCCGGCGAGGTCGTGCTGGGGATCTACGACGCCGACGAGTCGGATCCCCTGGCGACCTGGAACGATCCGCTCGCGGCGCTGCTCGCCGACCGGGGACGACCGATCTTTTGGGCGGACACGCGCAACCAGCTCGCGCTCTCGGGAGAGGAACCGTCGCTCGACCTCGACTTCGACCTCGGAACCGCCACCGACTCGTCGTTGGCCGCCGCGGTACCCCGCGCCCGCGCCCTCTATTGGACGCCCGCGCTTCCTCTGGGCTCGGACGGTCGGGTCGTCGCGCACATCCCGGTCGGACCACGCGCGCACCGCTACCGCCTGTCGGCGATCGTCACGACCCCGGAAAACGAGATCGGCGTGGCGGAAGCGGATCTCTCCGGCGCTCCGGCCGCGCGCCTGGTGACACAGCTGCCGGAGGAGATCCGCGTCGGCGACCGCGTGTCGCTGCCGATCTCCGTGCGCAATCGCACCGACCAATCGCTCTCGGTGTGGCTGGGAGCCAATCTCACCGGCGGACGCATCGAAGGAGCGACCGAGGCGAACGAGAAGCTCGACCCGCACGCCCTCCGGACCGTCTACCTTCCGATCACGGCCCCACAGCCCGGGACGATCTCCCTGGAGCTCGCCTTGCGTACCGGGAGCTCCGACGGGCCGCTGCTCGACCAACGTCGCGTCACGATCACGGCGGCCCGCCCGGTTCTCACCGAGCGCCGAATCGAACGGGGGAGCACGACGGGACGGACCGAGACCCGAATCGATTTGGAGGATCCTCTGCTCCAGGAAGCGGGATCTCTCCAGATCGTTCTCGCTCCGTCCCTCGCGGTCGAGCTTCGTGATCCCCTCCTCGACTTGGTGCGCTCCGACATCCCAGGACGCGAGGCCGAGATCACGCGGCTCCGCGCAGCCGAGGGTCTGTTGGAGCTGAACGAAAAGCTCTTCGACGTTCCTCCGGAGGCGGAGCTCCGGCGGGACATCGCGGACCGCCTCGACCTCCTGGACGCCGCGCCCGCATTACCGAGCGATCCGGAGACGGCCGCGTATCTCGACGCGTACGCGTTGTGGACGCTGGGTGAGCTGGCCGCGCACGGACACCGCATCGACGCCGACTTGATGTCGCGCACCGAGCGGCGCATGGCCGATTGGCGCGCGCACGGCTTCGAGTCCGGTCCGACCAAGCGCGACCTCGCGCTCGGCGCGTTCCAGATCTGGGTGCGTCTCACCTATGGACGGACCGAGCCGCAGGCGGACGAGATCCAGCTCGGTCAGCTGCTCGCGCGCAGTGAGGAGCTGGGCGTGGTCGGCAAGCTCTACGCCGCGCTCGCGTTGGACCGGTATGCCCAGCTTCCGCGCACGCCGGA
>JAGQHR010000397.1 GCA_020431745.1 Candidatus Eiseniibacteriota bacterium | reverse complement strand
CTCCGGTCGAGTCGGTCACCGTGCTCGCCTGTCCCAGCGAGGTGGTCCTGACCCCGAGCTTCGAATCCGCCTCGTTGGGTGAAGCCTTTGCGACGGTGCCGTCCGACTCAGCCGTTGCATCGGAGCCACGGGACCGCACGACCGGGGCGGCCTCGCTCGCCGCGAGCTGGGGCGATGCCGGGTGTTCTGCGGCAGCCCCCGATGACGACGCTCGTCCGCTGGTGCTGACCGCCGGGGACGGCCCGCGCGGCGGAACCGAAGCGGTATTCGAGGGAGCCACCGGACGCCGCTGTTCCGCGAGGTTCTGCGGCTCGACATGCGTCGCGCGCGCACTTCCGGACTCGTCGCGGAGGACGACCGAGTAGAGGTCCGAATAGATCGGGCGCCCGTCGGATCCGAGAACCGTGAAGTAGTAGGAAAGCGCACTGTCGCGCGGCATGCCACCCGGATCGACCACTCCGACGAAGACCTGTTCCCCGCCCCCTACCGGAGCCAGGGCGATCTCGCGATACGGGCTCGACAGGTTCGGGAAATGCAACGCCGGTCGGGCTGCCAGGGGATCCATCTCTCCGTCGACCTCGACCGACAGAACCAGCTTCCCGCTGACTGCGACGCGACCCGGGGGCGTATGGTGCAGCGTGGGGCGATGGCTCACCCCGAACTGGGCGAGCACGTGCCGGGCGGCGCCGGAGTGGACATCGACCATATCGGTAAACGATTCTCCCTGCACCGAACGCACGCGCACCGAGTGGAGCCCCGGCGTGACCGAACCTTCGAAGGGAGTGACTCCGACCGGCGCGTCGTCGACCCAGATCGAATCCCCGGCGGAATCCTCGAGTCCTCGTCCCTGCCAGAACGCCAGCGCCTCGACCTTCACCCTCGCCTCACCGTCGGCGACGTCGTTGGGGATCACGAGCGGCGCGATTTGATCGGCGCGAACCAGCACCTGACGCTCCCAGATCGGGAGCTTCTCGTCCTCATAGAAGACGCGCACCCATCCCACCGGCAAATCGGTCAGAGTTGCCGGCACCGGAGCCTTGCGCCCTCCGTCGACCCAGACCTGCCCGGCCAGCGACGGATCCGCCGCTGCGACTTTGATCGAGCCGGTCAGCCGCGGCGCCAGCACGTTCTCGTCGGACGTGATCTCGACCTCGGTCTTCCAAACCCCGAGCGTTCCCAGGTCGAGGCCCACGACATGCCGTCCGATCTCGGCGGTGACCAACGCCGGTGTTCCGTCCGCGACGGGCTCTCCATCGAGGAGGACGCGACGCGCGGGAGGATCGGGCGCCACCCGCAGCTCCCCGGTGGCCTTCTGCGCGCCACCGAACAGCTTGCGCACCGCGGCTTTCCCCGGAAGGTCAGGACCCGAGGGCATGACCATCAACGTCCCGAGGATCGCGACTGCGACCGCGATCAGAATCGGAACGAGGAGGTTCCGTCGCGACGACCGGTAACTCCGAGTATCGAAATGTCCAGCCAGCGGGTCGGCGGCGGTACCGCCGGGAGCGGCGGGGTCAGCCACCGAGGCAGCCGGAGACGGTTCGACCGCCACCGGGCGCGACTCGGGCATCGGGGCCGGCGCGGACGCCGCAACGGCCCCGGAAGCTTCGGGAGCCGGAACCGCGGCGAGCCCCGCCGCCGGAGGCACGGGGTGCAGCGGAGCGGACGCACCGCCCGGAATGACCGATAGCCCCAGGGACTCCGCGCTCGGAGGCACGCTCGTCGGGACCGGTCCGGTCCCGGCGTGGAACGCGGACCCGTCCATCGGATCGTGGGACGTCGGGTAGGCCGGAGACGGTATCGCGTTTCCGGGTCCCGGCACCGCGGGCGGCGCTCCGACGGGAGGCCCGACGGGGGCCGGACCGGGAGCCGGCGCGCTCGATCGCGGACGCGAGGAAGGGACCGGTTCGTCTTCGCCACCCAACGAATCCAGGAAGCTCTCGGCTTCCGAGGTCGGCTCCGACGCAGCGAAACTTCTGCGCGCGGACGAACGGGGCATCGCGGTCCGCATCGCCGCGAACGGATCCTCCACCTTCGCGGAAGGCATACCGGAACCGGCGTCGTCTTTCAGCTCCTCGATCAGCTTGGGTTCCGCGCGGGATCCGCTCGCTCCGACCGGCACGAAGCGGAACGCAATCGCTCCTGCCCCCTCCGATTGGAGTCCGAGGAGATTCACGAGCCCATCGCAGGCGCGTCTCAGGTCCGTCGTTTGATTGAACACATTCGCGACCGCCCGCAGGTCGGGGGCCGCGTTCATTTCCGAGCAGAGCAGGAGCACGATGTCACCCGGCTCCACCGGCAGGGACGTGACCTCGAGGCTCAAGCGCTCTCCGGCGCCCAGGCCGGCCGGCGGCCCCGCGTCATCTTCCGCCGGACGCTCGATTGCATGCGCCCGTCCGTCGCGGACCAGGCCGATCCAGGGCGGACAGGTCTTCACGAAGAAGACGCGATTCTCTTCGACCGCGGCACACGTCAGCGCGATGGTGGACGGCTTCTCGGCGTTGCCGTTCTCCCGCACCATCCGCCCGTGCACTTTCTGCAGTCGATCGACCAGCTGCGTCACGATCGGCGGCAGCTCCCCGTCCGGCGCGCCGCCGAACGCATCCAGCTCCTCCAGTCGCGGCTGCACGAGCTGGGTGAAGGCGTCCGCCGGATCGCTCACGGCGACCGCACCCAGAACGTAGGAGGGATCCGCCCAGGCACGGCACGGTCCCCCTTCCAGCTCCGAAGTCGCAAACTCGATCCGCATGGGCCGGGGACTCTCCGCTCCGGAAGAACTCCAGTCACGCGCGGCTTCGCTCATGGCTTCCACTCCTCTCCCTCGAGAACCGGCTGCTCTTCCTTCCAGCGGCGCGACTTTTCGAGGTGCTGCTTCCACGCCTCCTGCGCCTTCCGTTTGAGCCCGAGATCTCGATACGCCTGACCGAGCACGTAGTAGCTGCGGGGATAGCCGGGATTGAGCTCGATGGCACGCTGTAGTTCCTTGACCGCGGCCTCGCACTGCCCGAGGGCCATGTGGGCTTCGGCCTGCTGCACGTAGAGATCCGCCGAGCGGATCCCTTGCCGCTCCAGGGGCCGCAGCACGTCGAGGGCTTCCCGATGGCTTCCGGCATGGAGCAACAGATGAGCCAGGCTGGTCCGGGCCTGGAAGTAGCGGGGATTGATCTCGAGCGCGAGCCGGAAGCACCGCTGGGCGTCTTCCGCGCGTCCCTGCGCCTCATAGAGCAGGCCGAGGTTGTACTGGACGTCCGCGTAGCGGGGACGGAGCCGAGCGGCAACCTCGAACTGCACGATCGCCTCCTGCGGATATCCCTGCGACTGGAACTCGAACCCGAGGGCGATCCGGGCATCCACGGAGGTGGGATCCAGCTCGATGGCGCGTCGGAGGCACGAGACGGCGCGGTCTTCGTCCCCGGCCCCCAGTGCGAGCCGAGCCCGGTGGAGCTCGTAACGCGAAGCGTCACCGTGACGCAGGAAGGCATCCTCGTAGTGCGGCTCGGCGCCTTCGGGGGCCCCGAGGCGAGCGCTGACATCGCCCAGCTTCTCGTAGACCGCCGCGCTGGCCGGATTCCAGTGCTGCGGGTCGTCCGGGGTGATCGTCCAATCCCGGGATGCAAGGACATTCCGATACAGCGAATCGCCGCTCAGTGCATCCTGCAATGCGCGCCGCGCTTTGGCATCGCGGGCTCCGCGCCAAATCCACCGATAGAACCTGACGAGCCCGGACCACCGCTCATCCTCGAGATGATCGAGCGCTTTCTCCATCCCCGCCGCATCGCCGGATTGAGCCAGAAACCATGCCGTCCAGAGGGTGCGATGCGGCTCTTCCACCCGCTCGGCAAGCTTTTCTTGCTGCCACAGGCCGGGATCCAACGCCCCGTCTCGCTGCCGCAACGAAACGAGACGGAGAAAGCGTGGCAACGCATACTGGGAGTTGATGGCGATGGCTGCCTCGAATTCCGTGAGAGCGTCTTCCAGCTCGCCGTGCTCGAGATAGAGCGCACCGAGAAGCGTCCGGACATCCGCGAACCCGGGATGATGATCGCGCTCGGATTCCAGTTCAGCCCGAGCGGCCGCCCACGCGTCGACGACGAGCTCCATGCGCGCTGCGCGCGCTTCGCGCGATGAACTCACGATTCCGCCACCTCCTCCAGCTCATGGAACTGGAACACCACGTCGTTGACTTCCGGGATCGAGCTGATTTCCTGGCGGAGACGCGTGAGCCACGTCCGCCCCCCGAGTGGGCGCTGACTTCCGTCCCTTGGGCCGGTTCCGGTCAGCTTCAGACCGCCACCCAGGTACACGACCCCGTTG
>JAGQHR010000396.1 GCA_020431745.1 Candidatus Eiseniibacteriota bacterium | reverse complement strand
CTTCGGGGAGACGTGGTGGTTGCAGCGCACGCACGAGCGTTGGCCGTCCTGCGTCTCCGAGCGACCGATTCGTGTTCCCGGGACCGGCGGATGGCACCCGTGGAATCAATCCGGTAGCCGTTAGGAATCGACGAAGCCCGCGAATCCGACTCGGCCCCCGGACGCTCGGTTTCGGGATCAGCCCAAGGTCGAAAGGGCCCGATCGATGCGGCGCAGACACGTTTCGCGTCCCAACAGCTCGAGCAGCTCGTAGAGCCCCGGCCCCTTCCCCATACCGCTCACCGCGAGCCGGGTCGGGTGGATGAACTGTCCGATTCCCACGGCGTTCGCTTCGGCGATCTCGTGGTAGCCCGCCTCCAGTTCGGAGACCGTCCAGGGACGTTGCGCGATGACACCCCGGGCCTCGCGCAGGCGACCCGGACTGTCGGCCTTCCAGCGCTTCTTCACCGTCTCCTCGTCGTAGGATTCGGGATCCTCGAAGAGCCAAGGGGCGTTGTCGAGATAGTCGTGCACGAAGCTCACGCGCTCTCGCATGAGCTCGATCCCGGCGAGCAGATAGTCCTCGGGGAATCCGTCCCATCCTTTGCCGGCCAGCAAGGGACGCAATTCGTCCAGAATCCGCGGCGCCGGACGTTGCCGGAGGTAAATCGCGTTGTACCAGTCGAGCTTCTCGCGATTGAAGATCGCGCCCGACTTGTTGACGCGCGCCAACGAGAACTCCCCGATCAGCTCCTCGAGGGTGAAGAGCTCGCGTTCGTCGCCGGGATTCCAGCCCAGGAAGGCGACGTAGTTGAGCAACGCCTCCGCCAGATAACCCTTCTCGCGGTAGCTCTCGACGGCGACGTCTCCGTGCCGTTTGCTCAGCTTCGATCGATCGGGGTTGAGCAGGAGAGGCAGGTGGGCGAACTCGGGCTGCGGGAATCCCAGAAACCGGTAGAGCAGGACGTGCTTGGGCGTCGACGAAACCCACTCCTCGCCGCGGATCACGTGGGTGATGCCCATCCCGTAGTCGTCGACGACGTTGGCCAGGTGGTAGGTCGGGAATCCGTCGCTCTTGACCAGCACCTGATCGTCGACGAGATCGCTCTCGATCGACACTTCGCCACGCACCAGATCGTGGAACTGGATCGTCTCGCCATCCGGCACGCGTAGACGGATCACCGAGGGCGCTCCTGCGATCGCCCGTTGCTCGGCTTCCTCCGCCGGCATCCGGACGTCGAGCCGGGTCGCGGTTTTGGCCGCCTCATGCCGGCGCCGCAGCTCCTCCAGCTCCTCGGGTGTCCGGTAGCATCGGTAGGCGTGTCCCGACTGGAGCAGCCGCTCGGCCGCGGCATGGTAGAGCGCGAGCCGCTCCGACTGCACGTAGGGACCACACTCGCCCTCCTTGCCGGGGCCTTCGTCGAACTCGAGCCCCGACCAGCGCAGCGCCTCGATCATGGCATCGACCGCACCCTCGACCTGGCGCTCCTGGTCGGTGTCCTCGATCCGCAGGACGAAGACGCCGCCGTTCTTGCGGGCGTAGAGATAGTTGTAGAGCGCGGTGCGGAGCCCCCCGACGTGCAGATAGCCGGTGGGGCTGGGAGCGTAGCGAACGCGAACCTGACTCATGGATTTCCTCGGTCGAGGTGACGTCGATCGGGATCGATCTTCCCGCGGTCTCCGTCCCCGAAAGGTTCTTCTCGCCGTCGGCGCTCGGCCGCGGCATCACACTGTGCGATCCGTCCTTCCGGAACCCCGCCAACTCGGGATCCCGGCAAAGCGGCCAGGATACCAGCCGGAGTCGGATCGGCTCAATTCGAACGCGCGCCGCGTCGCAGGGCCTGTTCGAGCGGGGATCCGCCCTCGCACGCGTCCCCGATCGGGAGTATCGTGCCTGCGGCCCGGTGAGGGGTCGGACAAGGAGGTTGCGACGAAATGTTCCCCGTGATCCTGGAGCTGGGCCCGCTCAAGCTCTACTCCTTCGGGCTGATGGCCGCGATCGCGCTGATCGCTGGCAGCTATCTCCTCCGTCTGGAGATGGATCGCCGCCGGATGGGCGAGGGCCTTTGGAACAACTACTCCATCGCCGCCCTCGTCGGGGGCTTCCTCGGCGCCAAGATCAACTTCCTCGTGGTGCATCCGGATCTGGTGCGGAACGACTTCACCGGCACCCTCTTCAGCGGCGCGGGGCTCGTCTGGTACGGCGGCTTCATCGGTGGCGTGGTGGCCTGCTACCTGCTGTCCCGCCGCTACCACCACGACTTCGGCGAGCTCTCGGACGCCTTCGCGCCCGCGTTGTCCGCGGCCTATCTCTTCGGCCGGTTCGGCTGTCTCTTCTCGGGCGACGGCGACTACGGCCCGCCCAGCGACCTGCCGTGGGCGATGGCATTTCCGAAGGGGATCGTCCCGACGGACGTTCCGGTGCACCCGACCCCCATCTACGAGATCCTGATGACGGCGATCGTCCTCGCCATCCTTTGGGCGACCCGTCGCCAGCGCTGGGCGCGATGGAGCCACTTCGGGCTCTATCTGCTTCTTTCCGGGGTGGAGCGCTTCCTGGCCGAGATCTGGCGGACCAATCCGCGCGGACTTTTCGGGCTGACGACGGCGCAGATCATCAGCGTCCTGATCTTCGTGATCGGTCTGGGGCTCTTCCTGACGCGGACCTCGCGCAAGTCCCCGGCCGAGAGCAGCGCTGCGGCCGGATAGACGGCCCCGTCGGAAGTTCCGAGAGCCGGCCTCTCGTCGAAACGCACGGCCGGGCCGGACCAGCGGGTAGAGGATGTACGCGCGGAAGCACCGGATTTCCGGGTCTAGAGCAGTCCGCGCTGCTCCAGCTCTTCCTCGGTCAGTCCCAGGTAGTGCCCGAGCTCGTGGTACACGGTGAGGCGGATCTCGTAGATCAGCTCCTCCCGCGTGCCGCACAGCCTCTCCAGGTTCCGCTGGTAGATGTAGACGCGGGGCGGGAGGGACACGGGATCGTAGTCGCCGCCTTCGCGGAGGCTGGGACCGACGAACAACCCCAGGACACCGGGCGTGATCGGATCCTCTCCGGGCTCGCCGGCCAGGGATTCGACGGCCGGCATCGCCTCGATCACGATCTCCACCTTCTGGATGTGCGGCTGCAGCTCCTCCGGCATGTCCTGGAGCGCTTCGTGGACGACCTCCTCGAACGCCTGCTCCGTCATCCGGGTCGGCATCGGGAAGTCCTCCGGCTCCAGCTCATGGGCCCGCTCGTAGTGGTGGTCCGCCTCCGCGTAGCGACCGACGAACTCCATCGACTGGGCCAAGCCGTAGTGGGCGGGCGCCGCATCGGGGTCGGTCGTGAGCACCGCCTTGAAGAGCGCTTCGGCGTCCTCGGGCCGCAGGTTGTCGAAGAGAGCGGACGCGAGATAGAACTGGTGGATGACGGGATCGTCGACCTGTCCCTCGCACGCGAGGAGGTGCTCCAAAGATTCTCCGGGAAAGCCTGACTCCAGCAGCGCGGCCCCCAGAAGGAATCGCACTTCCGGATGCTCGTCGGTTTCTTCCATGAGCTCTTCCGCGTCCTGACCGGCTTCCTCGAGGTAGCCGCCTTCCAGCGCTTCCCAGGCGCGGTCCACCCGCTCGAGGATCTCGTTGGAGAGTGGAGGATAGGTTCGGTCGGGTCGGGACTTGTCGCCCATGTCAGCTCCACGCGGTTTCCGTGTTGGCCATGTTGCTGGCGCCGAGGGCGGCACCGCCGCCGGGATCGAACCGTATTCTAGCGCAATCGCCCCACGGGGCGGTCAAGACCTTCCGCCGCTTTCCATCGCTTGTTCGGGCAGCGCAAAGTCCCGAGAATCAAGAGGATCCCGCCGGGGCAGTCGTCTCGACGGAACTGCCGAGCCACGGGATTCCGATCCATCCACGGGGTGTTCAGGTCGATGAGGAGACCACTGTTCCGGCGCGAGAGCACTCTGTTGCTCGTCACCATCGTGATGCTCGGTCTCGGTGGCGAGGCCGTGACGCGGTTGATCCACACGTTCCATCCCCTCTACGAGGACAAGCTCGCGATCTACCGGGGCCACCCGATCTTCCACCACTGGAGGCTGCCGGATCAGCACACGGTCTGGCGGTCCTGGGAGTTCACGACCTCGCAGCGGACCAACCGATTCGGCATGGCGGGACCCGATGTTGCGCTGGACCATCCGCCGGGCGTGGAGCGGATCGCGCTGATCGGCGATTCCTTCATCGAAGGCTTCTCGACCCAGGAAGACGAGCGCATCACGCGGGTGCTGGAGCGGCTCCTGAACGAGCGCGCGCGAGAAGAGGTTTCGAACCCCGAGACCGTAGCGGGGGCGAGCGAGGGGCTCG
>JAGQHR010000395.1 GCA_020431745.1 Candidatus Eiseniibacteriota bacterium | reverse complement strand
TCGGGGCTTTCGGTTCCGGCCGGTGGGTTCGCCGGCCGGTGGATTCGGCCCGGTGTCGGGAGCGCGCGACACGGTGCCGGCTTCGGGCATGCGTGGACTGCGCGTCCGGTTTCGCAATTGACTGGGGTCCCACGCTGGGTGGACACTCGCTGCGGTCCGCTCCTTCCCACTACCCTAACTCAAGGGGGACATCATGCGGTGGCTCGCAATGAGGCCGATGGTCGCAACTTCGATCCTGGTTCTATCCGTGATCACCACTCCCTGTCGCGCGACCTGGGTCGCTGACTTCGATTCGGGTGTCGGTGGTGTCGTCGAAGCGATGGTCGAATATGACGGTTCTCTCTACGCTGGAGGCCAGTTCGACAGTTCGCCGGACTCTCCCGTGGCGTTCGTTTCACGTTGGACCGATCTCGATTGGGAAATCGTCGG
The DNA here is from genome assembly GCA_020431745.1 of Candidatus Eiseniibacteriota bacterium. Classification (GTDB taxonomy): domain Bacteria; phylum Eisenbacteria; class RBG-16-71-46; order CAIMUX01; family CAIMUX01; genus JAGQHR01. Next base: position 3,891 of record JAGQHR010000395.1, on the reverse strand, counting down.
TGTTTCCTTGGAAGCTGCCGGCGGAGTGGATGACTTCGTCTACGACCTTGCGGTGTATGAGGGGGACCTCTACGTCGCCGGGCGGTTCCACTACATCAACTCGCAGGAGTTCAACCACATCGCGAAGTACGATGGGACCAATTGGTCCTCTCTCGATGGAGGAATGAACGGTGACGTCATCGCGCTCGCCGTCTACAACGGCGAACTCTATGCCGGTGGCGTCTTCACTACCGCGGGCGAGGTTTCTGCGCACTACATCGCGAAGTGGAACGGTGCCAGTTGGTCCTCGGTCGGCGACGGACTGAACGAGCGAGTCTGGATCATGGAAGTGTTCGATGGGAAGCTCTACGCGGGTGGGGTCTTTACCCTCGCGGGGAACAACCCAGCCGAGCGTGTCGCATCCTGGGACGGCACGGAATGGGCTCCCCTGGGATCCGGTGTCGACAACTACGTTCATTCGATGACGGTCTGGAACGACCAGCTGGTCGTCGGTGGCCGGTTCACGACCGCGGGAGAAAACCCCGCGGGAAGGACCGCCCTTTGGGACGGGGGGGGCTGGACGCCGATGGGCACGCTCAACGATCGTCCGTACTCCCTGCACACTTACCGTGGGAAGGTCGTGGCCGGAGGACAGTTCACGATCGCCGATGGGCTCCCGATGAGCCACGTTGCTCGGTGGAACGGGGCTGGCTGGGAAGCGATGGAATCCGGGATCGACGGACCGGTCTCCGAACTGATCACGCTCGGCGACGACCTAATTGTGGGGGGGCGCTTCAGCTCCGCGTCGGGCCTGCCGGCCGCGAACATCGTCCGGTGGGTCGAATCGCCGAGTGATGTGGGAGACTCCTGGACCTTCGGCACGGCGATGGTTGCGTATCCCAACCCGGTCGTGTCCGGTGCTCTCAGGCTGGCACTCCCCCAGGCGAGCCAAGGTGACGGACGGCTTGCTCTCTTCGATGTCAGCGGACGAACGGCAACGGTCAGGGATTTCTCGGCGGGTGAGGCGATCGAGGTCGATACTTCGGATCTTCCGGCCGGTGTGTACTCCGTGGTTTGGTCGCGGGTAGCGCAGACGCCGATTGTCACCAAGGTCGTAGTCACGCGTTGATGTCGCGACTCGTCTTCGTCCTCCGGGGCCTGTCGCCTCGGAGGACCGGGATTCCGGAGAGACGCTCGACGGGCTAGAATCCGGGGCCATGGATCCGAGCAACCCGCCCACTTCAGTGACTCTCCGATCGCCGTCGCGTGCCCTCCTGTGGGTCTTCCTGGCCAGCCTTGCGGTTCGGCTCCTTTGGGTCGTCGTCTTTGGATCCGAACCCTCCTGCACAGACTCCGTAGAATACTTCCAGAACAGTGCCAACCTCGAGTTGGTGGTCGCGTCTCATGGGGAGACCTCGGTCTGGCAACACAACCCGGGAATGATTCTCTGGGCTCATCTCGTCCACCCGTTTTTCCCCTGGGCGCAGGCGCTGATCGGTGCCGCCACTTGTGCGATCGTCGAGGCCTTGGTTCCCGGATCTGGATGGCTTCTGGCCTTTTGGTTGCCGCATATCGCGGCCACGGGCCTCTGGCTCAAGTGGATCATCGCGGGTTTTGGCGTTTCCGTGGCGTGGGCGATCTTTCGGCGTTGGTGGTGGAGTGCCATTCCCCTATCGGTCGTCCTGATCGCGCTGTTCTGGTCTCTCGTCGGCCAGAACGTAGAGCGTGATGCGGTCTCCCCACTCTGGCGTCTTGCGGGGTTTTGGATGCCGATCACCGAATTGGGAGGGCAAAAGAACGCATTGCTTCTGCCCTTTTCGGTTTGCTGGCTGGTGCTGCTCCCCGGACTTCTACGCGTCTGCCGGACCTGGTCGGGACTTCTCCTGGTGGGCGGCCTCTCCCTGGGCGCCATCCTCACCTTCGGTGTCGCGCAACAACGCTTGCCGTTCGAGCCGATCCTCTTGAGTCTGATCGTCGAAGCGGCTCCGGAGAAGGATTGAGCTACGGAGCCAGTCGGATCGCGCTGGGGGGGTGAGCCTTGGCTGGACTACGGTTTCGTCAACACGACGACGGCCGTGTCTGCGGTGTAGATCTTGGTCTTGTGCCGGAACTGGCGTGGCTCGAGATTCTTGATTAGCGTCGGTGCCAAGATCGGTACGAGGGGCTGGAAGATCAGGCGTTTTACTGGCCAGGGTATTCGCGGGTTCCCATAGAGCAGATTGTGGGCGTTGAAGCCGGGTTCACCGAAGTAGGTCGTCGAAACGAGAGAGAGACCGGATGGCTTGATCAGCCGTTGTCGGAGATTCTCGTCGTTGTAGAAGCGCATGAAGAATTCTTCTCGCGACTTGTCTGCGACGACGTAGGGATTCTGTCGGTAGTACTTGGGCTCGTCCCGCCACGGGTCGTAGGGCACGGAAATGACGAATCGTCCGCCGGGTCGGAGCACGCGTGCGAGCTCCCGAACCACCTGGGATTCGTCGACGATGTGCTCGAGCACGCTGATGGCCGAGATCCGTGAGAAGTGATCGTCCGGAAACGACAACTGCCCGGCGTCTTCGGTGAGAAAATCCAGTTTTCCGTCACGCACCGCCCGGGCAGCCGCCGGTACCCGGTGTGCCATCGCCATCTGCTTCGATCGGAACCCCGGCTCGGGATCGACCGCGACTACCGAGCAGCCGAACTGGGTGGCCAGCACCTGAGGGAACGGCGAGTAGCGACTCCCGACATCGAGGACGGTGTCTTGGGGACCTGCCTGGAGGGCCTCGACCACACGTGGGTACTCGATGAATCGCGCGTACGGAATACCCTTGGAAAACGGGACCGGCCCTTGTCGCAGCAGGAACTCGTAGTAGCTGAGACGGAATCCCATCCTTTGTTTTCCATGCCTCCGAGTGCGAGAGATGAGCTGAACTCAACCCGGGCGACACTGTCACCCGCGTGATCGGCTCGAGCCAAACACGTCGGACAGTGTGGGCGGTTCGCCGGGTGAAATCAATTCGATTCCGATCGGAACCGGGGACCTCGGTCAGAGCTGGCAGATCTCCAGGAGCACGCCGCCGGTAGTGCGGGGGTGGAAGAAGAGCACCTTCTTGCCGCCCGCACCCACGAACGGCTTGGCACTGAGCGGCTCCAATCCCTCGGCCTGCAGCCGGGCTTGCTCGGCTTCGATATCGTCGACTTCGAGCGCGACGTGATGGATGCCGGGTCCCTTCTTGGCGAGGAACTTCGCGATCACCGAGTCGTCGTCGGTGGGGTGGAGCAGCTCGAGGTGGGACTCGCCGATCGCCAGGTGATACGAGACCAATTGCTGGCTCGGAATGTCCTCGATCTGATCGAGCCGGAGACCCAACGTATCCCGGTAGAGCGTGAGCGAACGTTGGGGATCCAGGACCGCGATTCCGATGTGGTCGATACGCTTGATCATGCGCTCCTCGGGACCGCTTGTGCGGTGGTGGGGGGTGTCCGGCGCGTTCGACGGTCGGTCGCGACGCGCTCGAAACGAACTCGGTTTCGTCCGCTCATCGTACCAGAGAAGCGCACAGGCAGAACGCCGCGCATCCACTCCCGGCCCGGGACTGACGGCGTCGCGTGCACGGCCACTCCCGTTCCGGGACCGCCGGCGTCGCGTGCACGGCCACTCCCGTTCCGGGACCGCCGGCGTCGCGCGCATGACCACTCCCGGTCCGGGACCGCCGGCGTCGCGTGCATGGCCACTCCCGGCCCGGGACTGTCGGCGTCGCGCGCACGGCCACTCCCGCTGCGGGACTGGCGTGCTCGACACACTTCGCGTGCCGGGACGGGCCGCGACACGCGGTCCCATCCCGGTCGCGGGGACCTAGACCATATGGAACGGCTGGACCCCGTGGTTATCGTGGGTTAGCTGGGCGGGGGTGCCGCTCAGCCAGAGCCACA
>JAGQHR010000394.1 GCA_020431745.1 Candidatus Eiseniibacteriota bacterium | reverse complement strand
GAAAACAGAAAGGGGGTGTCCCCATGCGGCACTCATTGCAGGTCGCCCTGCTGCTTCTCCTCACGGCTTCCGGGGTCCGCGCGACGACCTACCTGGTTCGCGCCGACGGTTCGGGAGACTACGCCACGATCCAGGACGCCATCGATGCGGCGCAAGACGGTGACGTCGTTCAATTGGGTGAAGGGACCTTTCGGGGTCCGGGGAACGTCGACCTCGACTACGGGGGGCGAGCCATCACCGTGGAGTCCCAGTCGCAATCGCCGGAAGGCTGCATCATCGACTGCGAGGGCAGCCCCGTCGACCCGCATCGAGGTGTCGCGTTCGTTTCCGGGGAAGGAATCGATTCGGTCTTCCGCGGAATCACCGTACGCCGGGGCTGGACCGAGGCCGTCCTGATCGAGGATTCGGGTGGAGCGATCCTCGCCATCGACGCCTCTCCGTCGCTGGAGAACTGCATCTTCGAAGCGTGCAGCGCTCGTTGGGGCGGCGGAGTCTGGATCCTCGGCGGAGCGACCCCGATCATCGATCGGTGCATCTTCCGGTTCAACGAGGCGAGGACGAACGGCCCGGGGCTCTACTGCGATCACCTGTCCGCGCCGACCGTGCGTTCCTCGACGTTCTACGAGAACACCACCCCTGGCAAGGGTGGAGCGATCGTGGCCAACGAGGCCTTCCCGATCGTCTCCAACTGCACGATGGTGGACAATCACGTCCTCCACGCCGGAGGCGCGCTCTGGACCCTCAACGATGCGCTCCCCGTATTCGAGAACTGTCTGATCGCCTTCAATTCGGGACCTGGATCCGTGGTTTGCGACAACGGATCGATGGTGTTGACGTGTTGCGACATCTTCGGAAACGGCGGCGGCGACTGGGTCGGCTGTATTGCCGACCAATACGGGATCGACGGCAACATCAGTGCGGACCCGCTCCTTTGTGACCGGCACTCACGCGACTATTCCTTGGCGCCGTCTTCCCCCTGCGCGCCGTTCCAGCCGCCGAACGGGGAGTGTGACCTGATCGGAGCGTGGCCGGCCGACTGCGGCGCGGTGCCGATCCGGCCGGTCTCCTGGGGTGAGGTCAAGGTGCTCTTCCGCGAACGCGAGTAGCCCGGCGCGGCGCTACTCGACCCGCGCCTGCGAGAGGGAGCGGCGCAACACAAGGGCGAGCAGAGCGCTGGCCACGATGCCGACCGCGAGGAGAGGAATCGAGGGTGCCACCGCGTGGTCGTTCGCGAGCAGCGAGACGAGACGTCCCGCGAGTCCGAGCCCGCGTGCGGTCCAGCGGGCGACGATCTCGGTCCCGGCCAGGTTCGCGACGAGCAGCGCGTAGGTTTGATAGATCACCGCCGAAACGACCGTGGCGCACAGTCCGGTCAGCAGCCCGTCGCGGAAACTCATCAGGTGGCGACGGTGACGGAAGACGAGGCACGCTCCGGCCACGGCCAGCAGGGCCAGCGCGAGCGGCAAGTTCGGCGCCAGCTCCGGAACCACCCGGGACCAGGAACCACCGAAGAAGGCGGCGCGCTCCAGATCTGGACCGAAAAGCAAGAGCAGCAGATCCGTCAGCACCGCGATCGTGCCGGCGGCGAGTCCCACCCGGACTCCGGTCTGTACCCGCGGACTCCAGCCGAGACGCACGGCACCGTAGTACGCGGCGGGCAGCACCAGGAGGATGAGAATCGTGCTCGAGGCGAGTCCGCCGATCGAGCAGAGGGCCAGGTTCACCCAGATGTCTCGGCCCTCGGAGGTGTCCCGGAAGAGCAGCAAGGGGAGCAACCCCACGATCGTCGTGCCGCTCGTGAGGAGGATCGAGCGCAGCCGGACGTGCGTGCCGGCCGCGACGGCCCGGCGGAGGAGTGCCTCTCGGCGGCCCGGAGGAAAGACACCCAGATCCGAGCCACCCAGCTCCTTGCGCAGCCCCGGGAAGAGAGCGGCGCGCGCGCCGGGGTCCCCGACCGTGGAAACCGCGAGGATCCGCTGGGCTTCGTGCCGGAATCGGCTCACGAGCAGGATCGCGTTGTTCACGACCACACCGAAGAGCAGCACGAGGCCGATCCGCGCGGACGAATCGAACGACGAGCTGGTGAGCCAGAAGATGAGGAAGACACCGACCAGCGACATCGGGAGCGCCGACATGACGAGCAACGGCAGGGCGATGCTCTCGAAGAGAGCGGCCAGCACCATGAAGATGAACATGGCCGCAAGCACGATCATGAGGGTGAGCTCTTCTTCTTCCTCCTGGGTGAAGAACTGCTGTTCCGCCTCCTCGGCCGCGTAGCCGTACGGTAGCTGGATGCCGTCGAGAATTCCTTTGAGGTAGGAGGAACGCATCCGGTCCGTGCCGACGTACTCCCAGTTCACCTGCAACGCGTACCGCTGCCCATCCCGGATGATGTCGCCCGCGCTCCGTTCCACCTGCAGGGTGACGAGATCACCCAGCCGGACCTTCTCCCCGCCGGGGGACTGGATCACGCGATCGGCGAGCTCGCTGTACTCGATCGACTCCGCATCCTCGTAGACGAGCTGCACCAGCTCCTGATCCCCCTCGATGCGCATCCGCCACGGGATGTCGACTCCCAGGAGGCGGCGCACATCCCCGATGACCCGTGGCATGCTGAGGTCGTACTGCGCGAGCTTGTCCCGGTCGATCGAGAGGACGACCTCCTCCTGATTCGCGCGGCTGAACCGCTCCCCGCTGGTGATGCGCGCGTTGCGGACCCGGCGGCTGCGCTCCGCCTGTGCGAGCGTCTTGTCCGCGATCTCCCGGAGGGTCTTCGAGTTGTAGCCGGTGATCTTGATCAGGGAGTTGAGCCCGGAGCCGCCGAACGTTCCCTTGAAATACGGCTGCTGGGAGAAGCCGCGGATGAAGATCGAGGTGCCGCCGGTCTTGTCGGCCTGTTCCACCAACAGCTCCCGGTAGTAGAGCGGATAGTGCGTCGCGAGGAGCTCGTCCTCGAAATCGATCCGTACCACGGCCTGGTTTCCGAAGCTGGTGGACTGAACGCGGCATCCCTCCGGGACGGGGTCCAGCAGCGACTCGAAGTCGAGCAGGGTCTGCGACGTCACCTCGACGTCGGTTCCCGCGGGCATCTCCAGATAAAGGAAGAGCTCCTGCGGATCGGGGATCTGCCAGAAGCCGCCCTTGAGCACTTTGGTGCGATAGACGTCCAGCGTCGTCCATCCGATCAGCACCAGAGTGCCGAGCGTGATCGGGATCCAGGCGTGCTGGAATCCCTGGAACAGACGCTCCACGAAGGGCGGCCGGGCGCCCAGATCGGGTGGCGGCTCGACTTCCCGCGCGAGCTCGTCGTCATCGATCGTCTGGCGGGGGCCGTCGACGCTGCGCCGGACGAAACCGCGGACCCAGCCTTGTTGCAGCACCACCGGCAGCCAGGCGAACGCGACGAAGAGGGAGGCGATCATGGCGGTCGCGACCGAAACCGCGAGCGGCACGTAGTACAGCGAGAGCCGTCCCGAGAGGAAGATGAAGGAAACGAAGGCCACGACGGTGGTCGCGGTCGTCGCGATGATCGGGAACGTCACTTCCCGGGTGCCCGCGAGGATGGCGCCGATGGCCACCCGGAGCTTGGCCGCGTGCGAGAGCTCGTTTTCCTCCGCGCCGTCCGGCTCGCGCTCCGGGGCCCGCCGCCCGGCCTTCCTATTCGCGGAGCGCCAGCGGAATCCGTCGATCCGGCGGTGGATCGAATCCAGCACCAGGATGCTGTTGTCGAGGATCATTCCGAAGCAGACCGTGAGTCCGCTGATCGTGATGAAGTTGACCGAGAGGCGGAAGAAATAGAAGAGGCTGAGGGAGATCACGATCGCGAAGAAGATCGAGGCGATGACGATCCCGGTGAGCCGGACCTGCCGGAGCGACAAGGCGAGGAGGATGAAGAGCAGCGCGAGGATCGCCGCCGACCGCTCGACCAGCTCGATGAGCTTCTCCTCGAGATCCTTGCCCTGATCCGCGTTGATGTGGAAGGAGACCTCGAACGGTACCTGCTGCTCGATGTGGGGGAGGGCGGCGCGCAGGTCGCGGCTGACACCGACGGTGTTGGCTCCGCTGCGCTTTTCCACGGAAATCTGGACGACGTTCTTGCCGTTCGCGCGCACGAAGTACTGGGGGTCCTCGTATTCCTGACGCACCGAGGCGAGCTCTCCCAGTCGATAGGTGCGGCCTCCGCGCCGTGCCACCACTGCCTCCTCGATCGTCCGGAGATCGACGGGCTGCCGCACCGAGACCAGGCGCTCGAGTCCGGCGGTGCGGACGGTGCCGGCCCCGGAGAGGTCGTCCAGCTGATCGAGCGCGGCGAAGACGACGTCCGCGG
>JAGQHR010000393.1 GCA_020431745.1 Candidatus Eiseniibacteriota bacterium | reverse complement strand
CGCCGAATCAAGTCGACGCTTCCAGATTGCGGGATCGGGGGTCGCTCTGTCGACCTCGAGGTCGTCGTCGACGCCGCCCGGCAAATCGGAGCCGGGGTGACCGGATGGGTCCTTTCCGCGCGCGTCGCATCCCCCTGAAGTGGATGGGATCCAGGTGGCTGCAGCTCGTCCCGCTGCTCCCCACCGCCCGACCGATCGGCGCGGAGAAACGGCACCGAATCCGCGGACCGCGGTCATGACGACCCGTGATGGGCGGATAGGCTCTCCGGACTTGACATATAACCATTTGGTGATATGTTTTCCTCCATGGCTACGCCATCGACCGAGCGCAAATCGAGACGAGTCTTTCGCGCGATCGCGGATCCGGCGCGCCGGAAGATCCTGGACCGACTCGCGACCCAGGGAGAGTCCCCTGCGCTCGAGCTGGGCGAAGGCTTCCGTTCCAGCCAGCCTGCGCTCTCGAAACACCTGAAAGTGCTTCGTGACGCGGGACTGGTACGAGTGCGCCGCGAAGGACGACTGCATCTGTACGCGCTGGATGCCGGTCCCCTGCGCGAGGTGGCGGAGTGGATCGATCTCTATCAAAGGTTCTGGAGTGGGCGACTGGACGCCCTGGGACAGTACCTCGACAGCCGGAATCCTGACGAGAAGGGCAAGTCGCCTAAGGAGACCCGATGAGCGGCATCCACTTCGAACGCACCTATCCGCATCCGATCGAGCACGTGTGGGAAGCCATCGCCACCGCCCGCGGATTGAGCGCCTGGCTGATGCCGACAGACTTCGAGCCCCGCGCGGGGCATCGATTCCAGTTCCGCTGGAAGAAGGTGCCGGGCTGGCGTGGCTTCGTCGACTGCGAGGTGCTCGCCATCGAACCCATGCATCGACTGACGTTCTCCTGGAAAGGCGAAGAGGGACAGAAGCCCACGACGGTGACCTTTCGCCTGGAAGCGGTCGGAGACGGTACCCGACTGATCTTCGACCACACGGGCTTCGAGGGTATCGGAGGCTTCTTCAGCCGACTCATGATGACCAACGGGTGGCGCAAGAAGATGCTCGACCGGCAACTGACCGCCGCTCTCGCCACCCTCACGCAGCGGGGACCCGAGGCACTCGTCGCGCTCGTTCCCTGACGCTGCGCGACGCTGCCGAGTATCTCGAACCGAGGTGTCGAATGAAATCAGACTACTGGAACGTGGACGATTCCCAGGTGATCGAGAAGACGGGAAAGTCTCTTTCGGATTGGCAGAGAATCCTCGATGGATTCCAGGCGTCGACCAAGAAATCCAACGTCGTCGTGGACTTCCTGCAGAAGGAATGCGGCGTGCCCCGCTACTGGGCGCGGACCCTCACCACCCGCTACCTGAAGCAGGTCGGATAGGTCGGTCATCGACGACGACGGCGAGGCGCGGCTTCGCGCAGGCGGCGCTCCGGGAAGCCTGAGAACTGGCAGATCCGACCGAGGCGAGCCCTTCCACCCGAGCTCACGGCGGAGCTCGCCAGGCTCGCGGGGATCCTCCGCACGTCGGTTGCTGTATATTCGGTTCCGCTGTGCGGGTCGCAAGCCGGATCCTGCGGGGAGGTAGATCATGGCAGAGTACGACTGGTCGCAGTTTCACGTTCGCATGTACTATCTCGCGCCGCTGAACGAGGTGTTTCGACGCTTTTCGACGGCCGCGGGTCTCCAGTCCTTCTTCATCCACCACGCAACGCATTCGTCCGCCGAGGGCGTGAACCGGGCGGCGGACGAGATCGTGCAGACCGGCGATCGATACCACTGGGTCTATGTCCACAGTCTGGAACATGGCGGAACCTTCGAGCGGGTCGAGCCGGACCGCCTGGTGTGTTTCACCTTCGGCCACATGAAGGTGAACGTGAGCTTCCGAGACCTGGGCCAAGCGACAGAAGTGGATCTCCATCAGACCAACTGCGCGATCGTGGATCCGGAACGTGTGTGGCAGCACGTGAACTGCCGTAGCTGTTGGATCTACTTCATGACGAACCTGCGCTCCGTTCTGGCCGGCGGTCCCGACCTGCGGGATCACGATCACCCGAACTGGAACGATTCCGTGAGCATCGGCTTCGATCCGGAAAGCGGCCCGGGCGTCCCCCGTCGGCCGACCGCATGACATCGGAGCGCCCCGAGGACACGCCCCAGAAGGAGGCTCGCCGACCCTCCGAGATGAAGCTCGGAGCCGACACGGCGACACACCGCAACTCGTGAGGACGGTATGCCCCGCTTTCAAGTCCTGATCCTGTTCGCCCTCCCCATCCTGTGCAGTGCTCCGAGAAGCGCCCTCCAAGCCGCCGGGCTACCGGAGAGCGCGGGGAGCGAGGCCCTGGACTTCGGGTTCGAGGAAGGCGACCCACCGGACGGCTGGTTCCTCGGCGGCGAAGGGTACGACGCCGGGGTGGACCACGAGATCAAACATTCGGGACGGCGAAGCGTGCGCCTGGCGTTTCGCGAAGGCACCGGCTTCGGTGTCGCCACCGCCAGCTTTCCCGCCGATTCCGCGCGAGGGAGGTCCCTCCATCTTTCTGGCTACCTCAAGACCGAAGGAATCGGCCGAGGTTGGGCCGGACTCTGGATGCGCGTCGACGGCCCGGACGGACCGCTGCAGTTCGACAACATGCAGCGCCGAGGCGTGACCGGTACCACCGATTGGATCCGCTACGACGTCGAGCTTCCAGTCGCGGAAGAAGCGACGAACATCAATTTCGGCGCCCTGCTCGCCGGGGATGGAACGGTCTGGATCGATGATCTGGCACTCGAAGTCGGCAAGGCCCCCCCGGCCCCGACGATGATCACGATCGACGGTGTGGTCCTGGACGGGACCCGTACCCCGATCCCCGGAGCCTTGGTCGCGCTGATCGCCCCGGAATCCCGGCACGCTGACGCCTGGACGCTGTCGGATGCCGAGGGTCGGTTCGAGATGGAGGTCGTGAGCCACGAATACGGGGTCACCGCGACCGCCGAGGGGTTGACCGCCGCATACCTCGGGCCGCGCGCCTTCGAGCAAGGATCGGACAACACGATCGAGGTCGTCATGAGCGGCGACGGAATCCTCGTCGAGGGGACGATGCGGGATGAGCTCGATCGCGCGGTCCCGAACACTTTGGTCGAGCTGCCCCGTGTCAGCATGGACGTCGCGGATCTCTTCTATGCCCAGACTGACGACGAGGGGCGATTCCGCGTGCGACTCCCGCGAGCCCAAGGGTATCTGATCTCCAGTGGCGACCTGAGCCTGCGGTCGGACTTGTCCCAGGTGCCGGGTGACCGCGACTCCGACATCGACTTCATGGTCGTGCGCGATGCGCCGGCCGACGATGCCGTGGTCATGTCCCTGCGCGGCCGAGCGATCCCTCTGACCAATGTCCAAGCCGAGCATGGGTTCGCGGACATGCAGCCGATCCGCGAGATCGTCGGATCGGCCCGGGTCGTCGGACTGGGTGAAGCCACCCACGGCACCCGCGAGTTCTTCCAGCTCAAGCATCGCTTCCTGGAGTTCCTGGTGGAGGAAATGGGCTTCCGCGTTTTCGCGATCGAGGCCAATTGGCCGGAATGCTTCGCCATCAACGACTACGTTCTGCACGGCGAGGGCGACCCGGTAGCCGCACTCGATGGGATCTACTTCTGGACCTGGAACACCAAAGAAGTGCTGTCGCAGATCGAGTGGATGCGCCGATACAACGCGAATCCCGCGCACGTCGAGAAACTCCAGTTCCTGGGCTTCGACATGCAGACGACGCACCTGGCCGCCAACGACGTGGCTACCTACTTGTCGCTGGTCGACCGCGATGCCGCGACCGAGTTCGAAGACGTGCTGATCGCCTACACCGGGGGGGCGTCCGCATTCGCGACCAGCCCCCCCGAATCGCTGCGAGCGACCCGCGAGTCCCTGGACACTCTCCTCCGGCGCTTCGACGAACGGCGCAGCGCCTACGAAGACAAGACGAGCGAGGAAGAGTGCCGAGTCGCACGTCAGGAAGTCGTGCTGCTGCAGCAGGCGACGCAGATGTATGCGGAAGGATCGATGAGCATGAACGCCCGGGACGAGGCCATGGCCGCCAACGTCCAGTGGATTCTCCAGACCCAGGCCCCCGGAACCCGCATCGTCCTCTGGGCGCACAATGGTCACATCCAGCGCACCCCGAACTCGAGCTGGAAGACGATGGGCACCCACCTAGCCGAAGCGTTGGACAGCGACTACGTCTGCTTCGGATTCGCCTTCGACCACGGAGGATTCCAAGCGCAGGACTGGACCGGAGGGCAGGGAAACCCCGGCGGACTGCGGGCCTTTGAAGTGGGACCCGCCCCGCCGGAGAACATCGAG
>JAGQHR010000392.1 GCA_020431745.1 Candidatus Eiseniibacteriota bacterium | reverse complement strand
CTCGACGTCTCCATTCCCGAGATTCGTGCGAACCTGGTCAACGACCCCGGGAACGGCGGCGTTTCGGGAAAGGGCGTGCTCTTCGGCTTGATCGACGACGGACTCGACCTCACCCACGGCGACTTCAAGGACGGACAGGGGCGCTCCCGCGTGCAGTTCGTGTGGGATCACTTCGCGACCGGCACTCCGCCGGCGGGCTTCAGCTATGGCCGCGAGTACACCAAGGCTCAGATCGATGCGGGTCAGGCCAACCAGTTCACGAACGAGGGCGGCCACGGATCGCATGTGAGCGGGATCGCGGTCGGCGACGGTTCGGGCGGCAGCACCCAGTTCCGCGGCGTGGCCTGGGAGGCGGACATCGCGGTCGTCCGCAACGGGGGTTGCGACCTCTTCTGCTACGGTGGCGGCAACCCCGCCTGGGGTGACGAGAACACCGTCGGCTCGATCGACGCGCTGCGCTATCTCAAGCAGAAGGCCACCCAGCTCGGCAAGCCGCTCGTGATCAACCAGAGCCAGGGTGTGATGATGGGACCGCACGACGGTTCCACTCTCTTCGAGAAGGCGTACAACGACCTCATCAACCAGCAGAACATCATCATCGCGGTCGCGGCCGGCAACGATCAGGACGCCGGCTGGCACGCGCGGCAGAATGTCTCCTCCGGCAGCTCGGCGACGATCGCGCTGACTCACGACACGTCGCAGCAGGCCGGCGGTCCGTTGCCGACGGTCAGCTTCGAGGTCTGGTACGACGCGGGCAAACAGTTCAGCTATCAGCTGCGGACGCCCTCGGGAGGAACGGTCGACATCCCGGCGAGCACCGGCAACGACGCGCCCGGAGTCGTGACCGCGCACGCCGATACCGTCTTCTTCTACAGCGCCACCGCCAATCCGGTGAACCAGCAGGGGACGCTCGACATCTTCATGCTCAACCGCACGAGCGGAGTCGAAGGCGGGCAGTGGCAGGTCCAGGTCAAGTCCGAAGGCGGCTCGAGCGGTGTCGTCCATCTCTACTGCGAGCGCAACCAGTTCAACTTCACGGTCGACAACCCGGATCTCACGTCGATCGTGGCGATGCCGGGCACCGCGACCGAGGTCATCACGGTCGGCTCCTACAACACACGCTTCAACTGGCCCAACTCTCAGGGGGGCGGGTCTGCCGACGACGGCCCGAATCCGTTGGGGGAGATCACCTCATTCAGCTCCAACGGGCCGCGTCGCGATGGTGGGCAGAAGCCGGACCTGTCGGCACCGGGCAAGTGGATCGTCTCGTCCCTGGCGGCCACGCATCAGACGAACGCGTTCTTCATCACCCCCGAGGGACAGCACCACGCGCTCCTCGGCACGTCGATGGCCTGTCCACACGTGGCGGGTGCGATCGCGCTCATGCTGGAGAAGGATCCCACGCTCAATCACACGCAAGTGAAGCAGATCCTGCAGCAGACCGCGCGCAAGGACGGCTTCACCGGCGCCAGCTGGTCGCCCGACTTCGGTCACGGCAAGCTCGACGTCAAGGCCGCGGTCGACGCGGTGAGCGGGGGCGGCGGAAGCTCCTGCTCGACGACGCCGGGGGATGCCAACCTCAACAACTCGGTCAACGTCCTCGACGTCGTGGCGATGGTGAACCACATCCTGGGAAGCACGCCGCTCAACAAGGATCAGATCGCCTGCGCCGACGTCACGGGCGACGATCAGATCACCGTCAACGACGTCAACGGCACGGTCGGCGTGATCCTGGCGGGTGCACCGCGTCCACTGGCGGGGGCCAAGCCGGCCCCGATCGCGTGGGGAGAGACGGCGGACCAGCGCAGCTACCGTCTGAGCCTGGATGCTTCGTCTCTGGGGGGCATCCAGATGTGCTTCATTCCTCCGCGCGGCTTCGAGCTCTTCGGTGAGCCCGTGCTGCACGGCGCCCGCTCGAATGTCGACGTCTCCTGGTCGGAAGCGCTCGGGCAGTACACCTTGGTCGCCTACGATCCGCTGGGTGGACCACTCGCCTCAGGCCGGGAGACGGTGACCCTGGAGATCCCGATGATCCAGACCTGGGACGGGGGACAGGCCGCCCCCGACTTCGCGATCACCCGGCTGATCCTTTCCGATGCGGTGGGAACGAACCTGGAGCTCGCCGCCGAGCCGACGTTGGAGCCGGCCGAGGCGGAGCCGGTGCGAGGAATCCAGAGCCTGCTCCAGGCGATGGCGCCCAATCCGATGGCGGAGGCGACCCAGATCTCCTATCGGATCGAGGCACCGGGCACGGTCCAGGTGGGAATCTTCGATCCGACCGGCCGGCAGGTTCGGCGGCTTTGGAACGGACACCAGATGGCCGGGGGGCACCTCCTGGCCTGGGATGGGCGGGACGACGCAGGCTCCGCGGTTGCCGAAGGGGTCTACTTCGTCCGGGTCCAGGCCCAGGGTCGGGTCGACAGCCAGAAGTTGGTTCTGGTCCGCGACTGACGCGGGGCTTCTTCCCGCCACTGGTCCACGACGGACCGGCTTCTCCCACAGGTCCGGGATCGCGATCCCGGGTCGCTCCGGGCCTCTTGCAATCCGCAAGGGGCCTATCGCTTTGTGAGCTTCCTGCACGCTCCCGCCCCCCCCGGTCCGCCCGCCCGCGGGCGGAGGGCGCAGCCGTCAGTGGCTGATACGCGCGCATTTGGGCCGGTTGGCCCCCGGGAGACGAAGCTTGGCATGTGCCTTGTGGCTGACCCTGGTGGTCCGACCTTCGCTGCGGCGATGCCGGGCAGGGCTCAACATGCATCAGTCGAATCCCGATAGCCTGAAGAGAGAGGACCGGATGCGGGACGGCGCCCCCGTGGGTGCGCCGTCCGCCGATCTCGACCGGGTACTAGCCACTACAGAAGTTTCGGGCTGACGGCAGCCCCTCATCCTTAGAGAGATAGAGAGAAGCTCGATGAGTGCTGAAGCCAGGGTCCTCGACGATTCTCCGCGACTCCTGGTCGTGGAAGACGATCCGGATCTGCGCAAGATCCTGAAAGCGGTCCTTCTCCGTGAGGGCTACAAGGTCCAGGAAGCCGGTGACGGTGAAGAGGCCCTGCGGGTCATCGATGCCAGCCAACCCGACCTGATCCTCCTGGACGTGATGATGCCCAAGATGGACGGACGGCAGGTCTGCCAGCGTCTCAAGGCGAACGCCCGAACCTCGCAGATTCCGATCATCATGCTCACCGCGATGTCGGAGTCGGACGACCGCGTGCGCGGACTCGACCTGGGCGCCAACGACTACATCACCAAACCCTACGAGCAGCGTGAGCTCCTCATGCGCGTGCGCAACCTGCTCGACTGGGGACGGCTCCAGCGCGATGCCAACCCGCTGACCGGCCTGCCCGGGAATCAGCGCATCGAAGCGCAGATCTCGCGCCGCATCGCCGGCGGCGAGCCGTTCGTCTTCATGTACCTGGACGTCGACCATTTCAAAGCCTACAACGACTTCTACAGCTATCAGAAGGGCGACCAGGTCATCCGGGTGCTCTCGCTGATCCTGCGGGATGTCGTCGAGCACGATGGGTCGGCCGACGACTTCGTGGGTCACATCGGCGGCGACGACTTCGTGGTCATCGTCCATCCCGATCACGCCGAAGCGGTGGGCGAAGAGATCCTGGCGCGCTTCGATCGGGAAGTGCCCATGCTGTACAACGCGACGGATCGCGAGCGAGGCTACATCGAGACCAGCAACCGGCAAGGCGGCCTCCAGCGCTACCCCCTCATGACACTCACCATCGCGGCCGTGTCCAATCAGTTGCGAGAGATCACCCACGTGGCTCAGGTCTCGGACATCGCGGCGGAGCTCAAGCGCTTCGGGAAAGAGCAGGAGCGCAGCGTCATGATCTGGGATCGAAGGGGGGAGTAGTGGCGGAGCCTCGGAGGATTCTCGTCGTCGACGATGAGATCTACATTCTCCACATCCTCGAGTTCAGTCTATCGATGGAAGGCTACGAGGTCGTGACCGCCTCGGACGGAAACGAAGCGGTCAAGCGGCTCGAGGAGTGCGATCCCGACATGGTCGTGCTCGACGTCATGATGCCCGGCCTCGACGGCTACGCGGTCTGCCGCCAGCTCCGGGCGAGCGATCACCTGCGCTCCATTCCGGTCATCCTCCTCTCGGCGAAGGGACGGTCCGTCGATCGCGAGGCCGGCCTCGAAGCCGGGGCCGATGAGTACATCGTCAAGCCCTTCAGTCCCCGCCATCTCCTGGAGAGGATCCGCGAGCTCTTCGAATCGCGGCATCTCGACCAGGCTTCCAGCTTCTGAGCCCTTCCGTTCGCGGACCGCACCCGGTCCGATCCCGGCCGCTTCCATTCTCATTCGGGCTCACGCCGG
>JAGQHR010000391.1 GCA_020431745.1 Candidatus Eiseniibacteriota bacterium | reverse complement strand
CGATCACCGACATCAACCCCAACGTCGAGATCGAGAGCTTCGAGGTCGCACTCAGCTCGGCCAACGCGATGGAGATTCTCCGGGACTACGATCTGGTCGTCGACGGCACGGACAACTTCCCGACCCGGTACCTGGTCAACGACGCCTGCGTGCTCCTGGGCAAGCCGAACGTCTACGGGTCGATCTTCCGTTTCGAGGGACAGGCCTCCGTTTTCTGGGCCGAGCACGGTCCGTGCTACCGGTGTCTGTTTCCCGAACCGCCCCCCCCGGGACTGGTTCCGAGCTGCGCCGAGGGTGGGGTCCTCGGGGTCCTGCCGGGAGTGATCGGGATGATCCAGGCCACGGAGGCGATCAAGCTCATCCTGGGAGAAGGCGAGCCGCTCCTGGGTCGACTCCTCCTCTACGATGCCCTGGCCATGAGCTTCCGGGAGCTGAAGCTCCAGAAGGACGGGCACTGCACGATCTGCAGCGAGCACCGGACGATCCACGAGCTGATCGACTACCACCAGTTCTGCGGCGTGCCTCATCCGGGAGAAGAGGAGGCGGCCGGTGCGGATGGACAGATCGAGCCCGCGGCGCTCGCGACCCGGCTGGCGGATTCCCGCCCGCTGACTCTGCTCGACGTCCGCAATCCACAGGAGTGGGACATCTGCCGGCTGGACGGCGCCCGGCTGATCCCGCTCCCGGAGCTGCCCCAACGACTGGCCGAGCTCTCGCCCGATGAGGAGATCGTGGTCTACTGCAAGAAGGGCATCCGCGGGGACTACGCGAGGGAAATCCTTCTCGATGCCGGGTTCTCGCGGGTGAAGAACCTGCGCGGCGGCATCCTGGCCTGGGCGGAGGACGTCGACCCTTCCGTCCCCCGCTACTGATCGCGCGCATCCGGCCCGGGTGAGCACCCTCCCGAGCTTGCCGCGGCCGGCGCCCCGCTGGTACCGTGCCGGTCCGGCACGGTCGGGTCCGTGCCCCGGCGCATCCACCGTCGGATGCTGCCCGGTGCCGCCGCGTGCGGCCATTCGCCCTCGGTCCCGGGGCACATCGGAACAGCGGGAGAACATGGAACGTCTCGTTTCCCACATCGATCTGTCGAGCGACGAGTTCACCGAGAACCGCCGTCACCACCATCGAATCCGAAACGACCTCCGGGATCTCTTGGAAAAGGTCCGGGGCGGAGGCTCGCCCGAGGCGCGGGCCAAACACGAAGCACGTGGCAAGCTCTTCGTGCGCGACCGGGTCGATCGGTTGCTCGATCCCGGCAGCCCCTTCCTCGAGCTCTCGCCGCTGGCCGCGCACGAGCTGTACGAGGACTGGGTGCCGTCCGCCGGCGTCGTCACGGGGATCGGACGCGTCGAAGGCGTGGAGTGCATGATCGTCGCCAATGACGCGACCGTCAAAGGTGGCACCTACCATCCGATGACGGTCCGCAAGCATGTCCGGGCGCAGGAAATTGCGCTCGAGAACCGCTTGCCATGCATCTACCTCGTCGATTCGGGCGGCGCCTTCCTCCCCCTGCAGGATCAGGTGTTCCCGGACGAGAAGCACTTCGGACGCATCTTCTACAACCAGGCGCAGCTCTCCGCCGCCGGCATCCCCCAGATCGCCGCCGTCATGGGATCGTGCACGGCCGGAGGGGCCTACGTGCCGGCAATGTCCGACGAGTCGGTCATCGTGAAAGGGAACGGAACGATCTTCCTGGGCGGACCTCCGCTCGTGAAAGCCGCCACCGGCGAAGAGGTCACCGCGGAGGAGCTGGGCGGCGCGGACGTGCACTCGCGCACCTCGGGAGTGACCGACCACCTGGCCGAGGACGATCCGCACGCCCTCGAGATCACGCGCTCGATCGTCCACCATCTCAACTGGAAGAAGCGCGTCGACCTGGACTGCCGGGAGCCGGAAGATCCCGCCTACGATCCGGAGGAGATCTACGGCGTGCTTCCCTCCGATCACCGCCGTCCCTACGACGTCCGCGAGGTCATCGCCCGACTCGTCGACGGCAGCCGCTTCCACGAATTCAAGGCGCTCTACGGCACGACCCTGGTCACGGGCTTCGCGCACCTCCACGGCTATCCCATCGGGATCGTCGCGAACAACGGGATCCTTTTCTCGGAGAGCGCGGTCAAAGGAGCACACTTCATCGAGCTTTGCGCGCAACGTCGCGTGCCGCTCCTCTTCCTCCAGAACATCACCGGGTTCATGGTCGGCAAGCGCTATGAAACCGGAGGGATCGCCAAAGACGGGGCCAAGCTGGTACAAGCGGTCGCGACGGCGGCGGTGCCGCGCATCACCGTCATCATCGGCGGCTCTTTCGGTGCGGGAAACTACGGAATGTGCGGCCGCGCCTACGATCCCCGTTTCCTCTTCATGTGGCCCAACGCACGCATTTCGGTGATGGGCGGAGAGCAGGCCGCGAGCGTGCTCGTGACCGTGAAGCGGGATCAGCTGGCGGCCAAGGGCGAAACGCTCACCGCGGAGCAGGAAGAGGAGATCCGCAAACCGATCCTCGCGAAGTACGAGCGCGAAGGACACCCCTACTATTCGAGCGCTCGCCTCTGGGACGACGGGATTCTCGAACCGGGACAGACGCGGGAGGCGCTCGCGCTCGCGCTCTCGGCATCTCTCAACGCTCCGATCCCGGAGACTCGCTTCCCGGTCTTCCGGATGTGAGCGGCGCGATCGGCCCGGCCCGCCTCCGAGGCGTCACCCCGGGCGGAGGGAACATTCGATGAGCAAGCTCCAGATCACGGACCATGGACCGATCCGCGAGGTGCGACTCGATCGGCCGGAGGTTCACAACGCGTTCGACCCCGAGCTGATCGACCTGCTGCACCGGACGTTTCTGGAGATCCGGAGCGAGGTTGCGTCCGGAGATTCCGAGCTGCGCGCCGTCCTCCTCAGCGGAAGCGGCAAGTCCTTCTGCGCCGGCGCGGATCTCGGATACATGAGCTCGATCGCGAGCTTCGGCGAGACGGAGAACATCGCCGACGCCGATCGGCTTTCGGGCATGCTGCGCGCGATCCGCACCTGCCCCGTCTACGTCGTGGCGCGTGTCCACGGCGCTGCGTTGGGCGGCGGTACGGGATTGCTGGCGGCCTGTGATCTGGTGATCGCGTCGAACGAGGCGATCTTCGGATTCACGGAAGTCCGGCTCGGCATCCTGCCCGCGGTCATCTCTCCCTTCGTCATCGAGCGGATCGGCCCCTCGCATGCGCGACGGCTCTTCCCCAGCGGGGTCCGTTTCGATGCGACGGAAGCGCTGCGCATCGGGCTCGTCGATCGCATCGTGCCTCCCGTACAGCTGGATCAAGCCGTCGAGAAGGAGCTGTCCGCACTCCTGACGGCGGCTCCGCAGGCCTCGCGAGAGGCGAAGAGGCTGGTCGAGACGATCGGATCCGCCCTCGTGGCCCGTGACGAGGAGACGCTCTACGGAGAAACCGCGCGCTGGATCGCCCGGCTTCGCGCCTCCGAGGAGGGCCAGGAAGGGATGCAGGCATTCTTCGAAAAGCGGCCCGCCCGTTGGGTCCGCGCCATCCCCCCGCTCACCGCGCCCCCGTCTTCCGGCGAGGCCTGACGGCCCGTTCGCGGCGCTTCGTCGCGAACCGTGTTGCGCGCTGCGGCCGGTTTTCGTGCGGAATGCCCGCATCGCTCGGTTTGCACCGATTTCGCGGGGTGATTCGCACCAAACGGGCCAACCTCGGCCGAGTCCGCGTGTCGCCACGGGCTCGGTCGTTTGCAGCGGTGTCGCACCACACCCGACCTCTCCTTCCGGGGCAAGAGTCGCAGCGATCGCGCGTCGATCTGACACAAACTCCCGATTTCTCGGACGAAATCCGCCATGGCACATGAATTCCATCCGTGACCCCATCACGCAGGTTCGACATCACACGGGAGAGTTCATTCGATGAAGCCAACGAGACGACTTGCTCTGGGATCTGCCGGAACGCTGGCGTTGCTGCCGGCCGCGGCGATCCTGCTCGCGTCGCTGACGGCCTGTTCCGTCGGCGACAACACCACGTCACCCAACCAACAGACGTACGACGATCAGGACACACAAACGCAGCAGGCCGATCCTCCGCCAGTGGAAGACGATGGCTCCGGACACGGAGGCACCGATCAGACCAGTGACGGCGGCGGCAGCGGCGGAAAGCAGACGGGTACACCTTCGGGTCCCGAGACGGTCGGAGAGGAGGGCTAGCGAAGCCAGATCGAACGATTCGCACCGACATCGTCTCGATGCGTGAGTGACGACATCGAGGCCGAAGAGACGGGACCCGGCTCCGTTCCACGAATGGACTCGGGTCCCGCGTTGTTGCTCCCGCACACATCCGGGCCGAGATGAGCCTGCTGCAC
>JAGQHR010000390.1 GCA_020431745.1 Candidatus Eiseniibacteriota bacterium | reverse complement strand
GAGGAGCTGCTCGCTCCCGTGCTGGAGGAGGTCGACCAGCTCCCGACGGGAGAGCGGATCAGCGTGTGGCACCTCTCCGGTTTGGTCGCGGAGCGGCGAGGGCGCCGGCCTGAAGCGAGACTCCGATTGGACCGGGCGATTCGCGCGTTGGAGGAGCAGCGGAGGCTCATTCCGGGAGTCGAGCTGCGGGCACGCGCCTTCGAGGGACACGCCCGCGTCTACCGGGACCGGATCGACCACGCCTTGCGGTCCCGGCGTCCCTCGTTCGACGCGATCTTCGCTCTGGTCGAATCGGCGCGCGCCCGGGCTTTTCGCGACCGCGGTACGGGTGGGGCGGCGAGAGCTCGCTCCGCTTCCGAAACGGAGTCGTTGCGGGCGCGTCTCGGCTCACTCGTTCAGCGGCTGGAGCGGTTGCAGTACGAGTCCGACCGCGAAGACAGCCTGCGACTGGTGCCGCCGCTGCGTCGGGAGATCGTAGGGCTCGAGCGCCGGATCGCCGCGGGGATGCGTCGACAGGTCTTCCGATCCGAAGGCTCGTCGGAGGCGCGGGTCGGGTTCGATCCCGCGGGCTCGGACGAGATCGAGTGCCGGCTCGAGGCCGGAGAGGTGCTCGTCGAGTACTTCATGCTCTCCGATCGGATCCTCGCCCTGGTTCTGGGTGAGGGCGGACGGCGCGTCGTGGTCCTGCCGACGCCGCCCGCGGCCGTCCGGGCTGCCATCCAGACCTTCCACTCACAGCTCGAGATCCTGGCGCTGACCGCCGATCGGGTCGCTCCCAATCTCCCGTTTCTGAAGCGATCCGCCGACGCGATGCTCGAGCGCATGTACGACGCCCTGGTCCGCCCGCTGCAGCTCGCGCGCGCCTCGCGACTCTCCGTCATCCCGCACGGCGTCCTGCACCAGGTTCCTTTCGAGTGCCTGCGCCGGGACGGTGGCTATCTCATCGATGACGTGACGATCCGGCGCGCTCCGACTGCGGACTTCCTTCTGCGGGACGGGCGAACGCCGGCGCCGGCCTCGTCCAGGGGCGGCGTTCTGCTCAGCGGCATGACGGACGGCGGTCTCGCGTTCGTCGGTGCGGAGCTGGATGCGGTGCGCGCCGCGATCGATGATTCCGACGTCAAGGTGCTGCGGAACCCCACCGCGGAGGAGCTGCTGGCGGCCTGCGACAATGCGCGTTGGATCCATCTCAGCACGCATGGAGTGTTCCGGGAGGACAACCCCCTGTTCTCCCGGCTCAGCACGAAGGGTGGTGCGCTGTTCCTGATCGACATCCTCGAGCGGAGGCTGCGCGCGGAGCTCGTGGTGCTCTCCGCCTGCAACTCGGGACAGGTCTTCGCCGGCGAGGGAGACGATCTCTCGGGCGTCGCCCACGGGTTCCTGGCCTCTGGGGCGAGCCGATTGGTCGCGAGCATGTGGCGCGTCCACGATCGTGCGACCCGTGACTGGATGGAGCACTTCTATCGTGCGCTTGCAGCCACGAACGGCGATCGGGTCGGAATCGATCCCGGCGGAGCTCTGCGTCGGGCCAGTACGCTGACGCGGGCGGATTGGGACCATCCCTTCTACTGGGGCGCATTTTGTCTGCACGGGTAGAGCGGTGCGCGCCCCCCGGCGCGTTTCGTGTCGTGGGATACGACCGGTTCGACTACTCGGAATACCTGGTCGGCGACTATCCGGGGTTGCCGGCGGCGCGCGCGGTGGCCCGCGAGCGGTCGTCGACTCCCAACGCGGTTCCACCCACCAGGTCCGACCTCTTCACGATCTACGATGATGGCGGCTGTCTCGTGGAGACCTGGACCTTCGGCGATCCTCCCACCGACCCAGCGGGGGCGGACGGCCGACGGGATGACAGTTGACGGTGGACGCCGCACGGCTGACGGGGTGACATGGACGGCATGACGAGGGTGACAAAGACGGCATGACGAGCGTGACATGGACGGCACGACGAAGGAGAGCGACGAAGTGAAGTCCTGGTCGGAGTCGGAAGAACGGTGGGTTTCGATCCTGCCGCAAGAGGCGAACGAATGGCTGCGGGACGTGTCCGCTCCCTGGTGGATCAGTGGTGGGTGGGCGATCGACCTCTTCCTCGGGGCGAGCACCCGACCGCACGGAGACTTGGATGTGTGTGTCCTGCGCCGCGACGAGCCGTCGATCCGCGCGCACTTTCCGGCGTGGGAGTTTGCGTCGGCGTGCCGGGGGCGGCTCGATCCTCTCCCGCAGGGGACTCCGTGTCCGCCGGAGTCCCATTCGATCTGGGGGCGGGCGCCCTCGAGCGAGTCGTGGATGCTGGAGCTCGTCCTGGAGGAGGCGGACGGTGAGGAGTGGGTCTATCGCAAGGATCCTCGAATCCGACGCCCTCTATCCCGGATCGCGTTTCAGACAGAGGACGGTCTCCCGATCATCGCTCCCGAGATCCAGCTGTTGTACAAGGCGGGTACGATGCGCGCGAAGGACGAACAGGATCTGCGCAAGGTGCTCCCGCACCTCGACGCGGAGAGGCGTGCCTGGCTGGATCGCGCCTTGCGGATGGTCGCGCCGGATCATCGTTGGATCGAGGCGATCGAAGCCGGACGGGCTCGGTAGGCAGTGGGCAAAAAGCGAAGGACCCGCTCCTGAAGCGCTCGGAGCGGGTCGTATCGTTCACGCACGCTGGGCGTGGATTGTCAGGTACCCTGGGCGATCCACTTACCAGCCAGCGCGACCAAAAGAGACGATCAGAATGCCGATGAGAGTAACAGCAGCACCGATGATCATTTTGGATACCTCCTGGTTCGTTCGTTGTTGGCCCTACTAGCTCTCTGCCATCGAAGCTCTCTGTCTCGAGTGCCCCCGTCAGAGCTGTTGTCGAAGAAGATGTAGGAACATGCGTGCCACCAATCGGCGAGGTGTCCACAAAAAAATGGAACTGATTGTACGGCAATAGTTTGCAGCAGGAATTCTTTTCCTATCAGCCTCGGTGCCCGCGCCCCCGCCGCTCTTCACAGTCAGCTCAGCTTGACAGGCCCCTCTGGGGAATTCCCCTTAGAAAGCGGCTATCTGGCTAAAAAATAGGCACATAACCCGTTAGTAAAGATCCGCGATCACGGGTTCGACGTATGTCATTCAATGGCGACATGCTAGGGGAAGGATTCCGCAAGAGCACAGCGACGAAGGTTCCCGGTCGCTCCCGCTCGATTCCCCGTTCCCTAACCGGTCGGATTTGGCCGGCCGGGGGGGCATGGCAGCAACACCGGCTCCCGCTTCAGCCCTTCCACGGTCCCGCCCTGCCCCGCCGCGGACGTCCGCACGCGCCGACCCTGACGAGCATGCCTCGAGGGATGCGGGAGCATGATCCCGTCGCGGACTTTCACAAAAGCAACTCGCCTGTATCAGAACCGACCGGCTTTCCCTCCGTGGGAGAAGCAGGCAGATTGATCCGCGGCCGGGGCGGGGACCGGCGACCAGACGTTCTTCGGGGCGTTGAAGCCGTTGGCTCCGGCTGCGGGTCGATGCCGCTCGCTTGCGGACCCGCAGAGGATTCTCTAAGCTCGCGCCGCTCGATCCGGGGCACGATGTTCCGGACGGTCCGACGACTCTCTCTCCACAAGGAGCTCAACGATGAAGAAGGTTGGAGTCAAGAAGCTCGAGCTGAACCGCAAGACCCTGCGTTGCCTGACCGAGACCGAGACCAAGCGGGTCGAGGGCGCCGCGCAGACCACCAAGTGCCCCTGCACCCACACGAGTTCACGTCCGAACAACTCTTGCCTGATCTTCTGCTAAGCCGAAGACGCGCCGGAGAAGATTTGAGAGCGGCCGGTCCTTCGATCGGCCGTTCTTTCTTTTCGCTTCGGCCCTGCCGCCACGACATGCACTGTTCGCACGCATCCAACACGAGCGGAGATGCAGCGGCAGGGAGAGACTGCTGAGACCCGGACGCTGCTGAACGGAGAGGCAACCTGATGGCCCAACCGAAGCGACATTCACCGCTGCTGCAGGGGGCGCTGCGCGAGGAAGCGCTCCGCCGTTTGGCGGAATTGGCGCGGGAGTTGGAGCGTCCTTACGAGACGTGGGCGCTCTCGCAACGGCCGGACGATACCGGTCTGCGCACGACGTCGTTGGCGCTGGGACGGTGCGGACTCGCTCTCTTCTACGCGTGGCTCTGGAAGACCGGGCTCGACGACCGCGCTGGCGACCTCGCGGCGCGATTCCTCGAAGAAGCGATCGACCTGCTGCCCTCGCAGTCCATGGACGCGTCCTTCTTGTGTGGGTTCCCGGGAGTCGCGTGGACCGCGGAACACGTCCTCTCCGTCCTCGACGAGATACCGGACGAGGATCCCAACTCCGGGATCGACGAGGCGCTCCTCGC
>JAGQHR010000389.1 GCA_020431745.1 Candidatus Eiseniibacteriota bacterium | reverse complement strand
CGGATCAGTCCCGGGGCGGGACTGCGGGTCCGTTCCGAGCTGGCGGATCAGTCCCGGGGCGGGACTGCGGGTCCGTTCTGACCTGGCGGATCAGTCCCGGGGCGGGACTGCGGGTCCGTTCCGAGCTGGCGGATCAGTCCCGGGGCGGGACTGCGGGTCCCGTTCCGACCCGGGAATCAGTCCCGCAGCGGGACCATCTACCCAAATCGGATAAGGGAGGCATCACTTTCCCGACCGAAGCCCACACCGTGGCGGCCGATCGGCGGCCACTCATGGAATGCTTCGAGTGGCGGAGATGACGGTTCTATAGCGACTGAAGAGCCGAGCGCCCATGCATTGACGGGACACCTTCAAACCCAGGCGGAATGCTATCGGGGGCGGTGCAAGGACTACGATCCAGCCAGATATAACAGACTGATACGTCTGTTATCATCAGTTCCCAGCTGATTCCTAGCTATTGGCAGGCACCGAATTGGTTGTGGAAAAATGATCCATTACGGATGCATCGATCTTTATGAGTATTACTGCCATGCCTGCGGCAGGTGCAAGCCTGGATCAGTCAGCACTGCCGCCTCAGACGCTCCGACGAGTCAACTGCGCCGGGTGAGGCGGAAGACGCCGTAGGATCCGGGCACCTCGAGGCGTTCCATCCGGAACTCCGGATACCGGGTCGTGACGACCTGTTCGATCAGCCGGTTCAGTCCGGTGACGACGTAGATGACGTCGGCCGGGTCGTACGACGCGAGGTACAGCATGACCGGGGTGAGGCGATCCCCGCTGTCGAACGGCTCGGGGATCCGCATCGACCACTGGAGGAAGACTCGCTCGCCGTCACGGCCGCGTGCGAGCTGGAAGACACCGGTATGGGTCGCGCCGCTGGTGTTGTCCTCTTTGAACTGCGCCAGGGCGTACGACGGGATGTCGAACTTCTGTAGGTAGAACGTCCAGGAGACCCGGTCGAGCTCGTTGGCCAGCACGACGGTTCCGGGGTGAGCGGCAACCTGCGCGGCGAGTGCCCGGCACGTGTCGAGCGGTCGGAAACCGGGAGCCTGGTAGTAGTTGGCGAAGATGTTCTGCTCGCGGATGTTTTGGTCGAGATCGGCTTCCAACCTCTGCTCGACCCGCTGGTGCACATAACCGAGCGTGACGACGCAATAGATCGCGACTCCGAGGGGCAACCAGCGCACGACGACAGGCGTCCGGACCTCGAGCCATCGGTGGCACCCATCGACGGAGAACGCGAGGAGAATCCCGAAGACGGGAGCGAGATGGATGAAGGTCCGTTGGAACGGGACGTCGTTGTGCGCGAACGACGCGAGGAAGGGTCCCAGGAACAGGGCCAGAACCATCACGAGATCGGCCCGCCCGGTGCCCCGCGGTGAACGCGATGCGATCGGCGGCACTCGATCTTGGGCGCGCGGAGATGTCCCGCGATCCCGCCCGGACGCGTCGTCTCCTCGGCGCGATCCGGAAGGTTCGTCGCCGTCCGCAGGATGGGATAGGCCGACGGGTCCGGAACGCAATACCCAGAAGAGGCCTGGCAGAACCAGCAACAGCAACCCGTATCGGCTGCTCAGGAAATGACTGGCGATCTCCGGGAGGCGCCTCGTGAGAACGAAGAACCGATGGTCCGGTGTGTCGGTGACGAACCGGTTGTTGAGTACGTTGTCGAGCACGGGCAGGTAGGCCACGAACGCCGCGACCGCTCCGACCGCGACGGCGGCCGCAGACCAAACGTCGGCATCCCGGATCCAGCCACGCATCCAGCCAGGGATCTTGCCTCCGGCGCGATTCGCATCGCGATCGGTCGCATCCTCCGAGCGGATACTTGCCAGGCGCCGTCTCCTGAGGGTGCCGACCTCGCGTACGACCAGCGCGAGTCCGAGCACGAACAAGAAGTAGACATTGGACGGAACGGTATAGAGCAGGGCGAAGCTGAACACGGCGGTCACGAGCGCGGAGACGAGCGACACTCGCTCCCGGCGCAGCGCGCAGTGGAACAGGAGACCCGCAACGAAGAACATGCTGAGTCCGTAGCCGCGTAGCTGCATCGCAAAGTTGAGGAACGGCAAGCTGGTCACGAGAAGGACTGCGGCCAGCGCGCCGACCCGAGACCCGCGCACCCGTCGAGCCGCGAAGAAGGTGTAGGCCAACGTTCCGGCCGAGATCAGCCACTGTGCCCAGCGCAGGAACGCGACCCGTTCCATGATCTGGTAGATGTCCCGGACGCCCCAGACCCGGGTCAGTCCGTTGTCGAACAGGTTGAAGAAGATGTGATTGTTCGGATACGGATACTTCGTGACCGTGGTCTGGAAGGTCACGAGTGCGTACTCGGTCAGCGAGTCGAGCTCATCCCACCACAAGTCGATGTGCGCGTAGTGCACGCCCCAAAGGACGAACGTGATTCCGGCGAGGGCGAGCAGCAGACCGACCTGGACCCGATACGACATCCGCCGAGTCTACCCCGGGAGCCGCGCGGGGGACAGCCGCCGGAGGAGGTTGTATCTGCCGACGGAAGCCAAGACAGGCTGCGGGATCAGGGCTCGGCGTGCAGGCGAAGGGAAGTCAGCAGATCGCCCCACCACATCCCCATCATCCGCAGGAACGGCTGCACGGACTGCCGATGGCGCGCGGGGTGATCGGGACGGATTTTGCTCCAACCCCGGTGCGTCACGGTGACCAGCGTCTTCTCGCCGATCGGTTCGAACTGGACGTCGACTTCCGTCTTCTCGTCCGGGGCGAAGTTGACGGCGCGCCATTCAAAGACGATGCGATGCGGAGGCTCCCACCGCAGTACAGTTCCGGTCCGGACGATGCGCGGGCCGGACTTCGTCTCGAACGTCTCGTACAGGTTCCCACCGACCTGCGGCTCCAAGTAGAGCATGCCGCGATGCTTTCCGGAGACACGGTACCGCAGGCCGCGCCGCCACCACTGGTCGATCTCCTCGGTGAAGATGCGGAAGGCGTCTTCCACCGGCACGCGGACCGTGACCGAAGCGCGCGCCTGATCCCCGGGGATGACCGCCCGGGGCTCGGATCGCTGGTCGTCGCGGGCGAGATCCTCGGTGACCCGTTCGTCGTCCTGGGGCTCACCGTCGCGGGGGAGATCTCCGGGGGCCTGATCGTGACCGCGAGCCCGACCCTCGCGGGACCGGCCGTCGCGGGCGTGATCGTCGGATGACGGAGAGCTGGTCATGAGCGCGTCTTCCCGCGCCGTTCCGCGTGCGCTTTGAACGAGCCGAGCTGATCGGTCCAGAACGACTCGACCTCGTCGAGCCAGCTCCGCAGCTCCGCAAAGGGCTCGGGACGGAGCGAATAGACGCGCACCCGGGCGTCCTCCTCATCGATCTCCTCCTGCACCAGGCCGGCTTTGCGCAGCACACGCAGATGCCGGCTCATCGTGGGATGATTCATCGAGAGCGCCTGTGCCAGGTCACCGGAACGTCGCGGTTCCTGCCGGAGCAGCGCGACGACGGCCCGTCGATGTGAATCCGCGAGGGCATCGAAGGTCTGTCCGAGATCAGCCGGCATTCTGCTCCCGCATCCGTTGGACGAACCACCAGTGATGCCCTTCGGTGTCGAGCACGCGATAGCTGCGGTCCTCCCAGTAGTCGTCGCCGTAGTCGGTGGTGAACGGTTCGTCGAGGATCCGGGCTCCGGCGCTGCGGGCGTGCTCGCAATGCTTGTCGACCTCGTCGAGATAGACGCACAGCGTCTGTGTGATCCGTCCGTCGACCGATTGCGGACTGACCCCCGGCATCGCTGCCCTGCCTTCCCGCTCGCGGCCGGTGCTGCTGACCATGACGAGACCGTCGTCGGCAAACGTGAGCTCGGAGTGTTCGATCCGGCCGCCCTCGCCTTCGACCTTGAGACGGACCTCGAATCCGAACGCCCGGCACAGGAAGTCGATCGCGGCCGGGGCGTCGTCATAGAAGAGCGAGCTGGAAATGCGGGGCCATCCGCGTGGTGGGTGCTTCATGGGATTCCTCCTCGGTGGTTATTGACAGATCGCAGCAATTATTATCCATATGTGATAAGCATCTGTCAAGTTTCATCCGGGACTTGATCCCGGACTCCCCAGGTGAGCCGCGCGGTCGTGGAGGCGCTCTGCGGGGATTCGTGCGCTGGGTCAACGTTTGCCGCCCGAGATGCAGCCGGCAGGAGAGTCGGCCGCTGCGTCTGTCTCCATCACGATGGGTCTCGTGCATCCCCACCCGGAGGGTGAGCGGAGCTCGGCCGACAAGACAGAGGGATTGATAGCCTCCGGTTCGCCCCGGTGAGCGCGAGACGAGAGCCATCCGAAGGATGCTTGCCCCTCGTACGTCGCACTGGCTAACTTGGCGAAACGA
>JAGQHR010000038.1 GCA_020431745.1 Candidatus Eiseniibacteriota bacterium | reverse complement strand
TCTTCTCCACGCTCGGCCTCCTCGGTCGGTACCTGGAGCAAGATGACGAGGCTGTCGGCATCGAGGACGTCACCCACCAGGGAATCGGAGAGGGCCGGGATGATGCGTGAGGCATCGGCCCCGACGCGCAAGGGGAGCCCGCTCGGGCTTTCCCAGGCGGTCACGATGTGCAGGGAGTCGCCGGCGCGGAACGCGGCCTTCGTTTCGCGCAAGTACGTGCGCAGGTGCACCGGATCGTCGTTGTTGAGGCAAACCCGCACCGAACAATCGGTGGTGACCCCCTCGTGACGGTCTTCTGCAGAGATGCAGATGGGGATGTCGGTTCCGTCCATCCGAGGATTGTCCGGCGGGACGCGGTAGGAGATCTCGTACTGCCCGAACCCCCGGCGCTCCACGTTGGCCCGCACGGTGTCCTTGGGGGCGAGGGCGAACACGTCGACCGAGACGGCGAGGCTGTCCCGATCCCACCGGGTGAGGATTCGGACCGTGTCCCCGTTCTGGAGCGAACGTCCCCGTCCGTCGTCCAGGGTGTCGAGGCGGGCATACTCGATGAGGACGGGCGGATCGGTCGCGTTTTGGTCGAGATCGATCGTGACCGCGCTCTCCTGTGTCTCTCCGCAGCCGGAGTCGCGACAGACGAGAACGATCGGGATGCCTGTGCCGTCCGGCACGCGGTCTTCGGGGAAGGACGGGATGCGGTACTGCACGACGAAGGCCGCGCCGTCCCTCGTGGCCGGGATCAGAGAGTCGATTCCGGGCTGGATCGCGCGGACGTCGGCCAGGACCTCGAGGTCCAGGTTGTCGGGGCTCTGCCAGGTGCTCTCGATCCGTAGCACGTCGCCCCCGCGGAAGACCTGGCGGTCGGGTACGAGCGCCGCGCTGACGAAGGTGGGCGGATCGTTGCTCAGACAGATGCGCAACGAGTTGTCGCGGACGGTGTCAGCCGCCGCGTTGGTCGCGAGCAACTCGATCGGAAGATCGGATGCGTCGGGTCGGCCGTTCGTTTCCGGCAACGCGTAGGTGAGGCGGTAGCGGCCTCCACCGAGATCGTCCAAGGGGATCGCATCCGTCATCGACGTCACGATCGCGTTCACCCGGGCCGTGATGGTCAGGTCCTGCTGATCCCAGATCGTATCGACGCGCAGCGTGTCGCCGTTGCGAAACGGGGTGGGCGAGCCGTCGGGCAGGCTGTCCGCCCACGCGACACGCAACAACGCGGGAGGAACCCGGCGCGCGTCAGGCAAGGGGGTGGAGTCTGACGGACGGCGAGCGGCGGCCCCGAGCATGCCACCCAGGAACACGATGAGCACGACCCTCGCCAGGGTCGACCACGGGCGCGCCAACGGTGGAGCTTCCAACCTCTGCGATATCCCTCCCGTCCGGGTGCCGCCCGGATCGAAGGTGGAACTATACGGACCCGGTTCCGGGGGTGTCAAACCGACCCTGCATCCGCGGTTCGAACCGTCGGCCCGTCCGACGGTTCCGACCTTCGCCCGATTGCGACCACCTCGCAACGCGGGTAGAGTCCGAAGGCATGGATTCCCACCGTTCGAGCGACCTCGCGAGCGTTTCGCACGAGAGTGCGGGGGCCGCCTGCCGCGTCGGGCTCGCCCTCAGCGGGGGAGCGGCCCGCAGCGTCGCCCACATCGGCGTGCTCAAAGCCTTTCGCGAAGCCGGGATTCCCATCGACGCCCTGGCCGGTACCAGCGGCGGCGCGGTCATCGCGGTTCTCTACGCATCCGGGCTGCCCATCGCAGAGCTGGAACGGGTCGCGGTCGGCCTCCGCCGCCGGGACCTGGGCAAGATCACCCTCAGCCGCATGGGGATCATCTCGATCCGTCCGCTCGAGTCCCTGCTGCGTTCGCTGATCGGCGAAGCCCGGCTCGAAGAGCTGCAGCCACCGACGGCGATCGTCGCGACGAACCTGGTCCGCCGGGCGCGGCAGGTGTTCCGGGCCGGCGACGCGATCCAGGCCGTGCTGGCGAGCTCGGCGATGCCCCACATCTACCGCCCGGTCGAGGTGGACGGAGAGCTCTACACCGACGGCAGCGTCGTCGAGTATCTGCCGCTGTCGGCGCTACGGGCCTACCGACCGCTCGTCCGCGTCGGGGTCCACCTCCTGCCCGAGGAGTATCGGAGCCGACCGCGTCATCTCGGACACGTCGTCGCCTCGATCGTCAACATCATCCAGCGCGCCAACGCTCTGGTCTCGCAGGAGGAGGCGGATGTCCTGGTCCGCCCGGCGGTCGCACCCTTCTCCCCGTTCGAGCTGGTCAACGGACGGGAGCTGATCGAGGCCGGCTATCTGGCGGCGCAACGCCAGATCCCTCGCATCCGCCAAATCCTCGATGAGCGCCAGCGTTGGCTGGGAGAGCTCGGTCCCGGCCCCCACGACGTGACGCGCGAAGCGACGCCGTCGACCTGACGGAGGGGAACCGCATGAGCCCGTCCGGCATCGATGTCCCGGTCTCGGAAGCGCCGGCCCCGGTGGCGCTCTCGGCGTTCGTTCTCACGCGCAACGAGGCGGACAACATCGATCGCTGCCTTTCCGCCCTCGCCTTCTGCGACGAGGTAGTCGTCCTCGATGCCGAGAGCGAGGACGATACGGTCCCGCGTGCGCGGCGTTTCACTTCGCAAGTCTGGGTCGAGCCCTGGCGCGGGTTTTCCGAGCAACGCACCCTCGCGGTCTCGCGCTGCCGGGGAACCTGGGTGCTGTGGGTCGATGCGGATGAGGTCGTCACTCCAGAGCTGGCCGAGGCGATCCGGCGCGCGGTGGCGCGCACCGCCCCCGGTCCTGCGGGATACGAAGTGCAGCGGCGCGTGCATTACCTCGGTCGTTGGATGAAGCACGGAGGTTGGGGGGCGGATTGGGTGCTTCGATTGTTCCAGCCGGCCCATGGACGATTCTCGGGGACGAGAGTGCACGAGAGCGTCGTCCTCGAAGGATCGACCGAGCGGTTGCGCGGCATCCTCGAGCACTACACCTATCGGGATCTCGCACATCACGTCCGCAAGATCGATGTCCTGAGTCGTCTCGGCGCCGAAGAAGCCTGGGCGCGCGGACGCCGGACCCACCCGGTCGACTTGATCTTTCGCCCCGGAGCGCGATGGGCGAAGATGTACCTGCTGCGACTCGGTTTCCTCGACGGCTGGCGCGGTCTGGTGGCCGCGGGCCTGGCCGGTTGCTACGTGTTCCTGAAGTACGCCCGTCTCAAGGAAAAGGAGATCTCTCGATGACGTCCCATCCGGATGCGGAGGCGCCGCGCCCCCAAGACTCCCCGCGCGAATCAGCTGGCTCCGGCCCGGCAGAACCCGCCTCCTCTACGCCTTCCTCGTCGAGCTCTCCACCGGAGTCTTCCGCCCCGGCCTCGGGAGCGGCGCCGGATTCGACCCCCGCTGCGAACGAGGATGCGTTGATCTCGATCGATGCCTTCGCCCGGGCGGACCTGCGGGTCGCGCAGGTGCTCCATGTCGAGCCCCACCCCAACGCGGACCGCCTCCTCAAGCTGCAGATCGATCTGGGAAGCGAGCGCCGGCAGCTGGTAGCGGGCCTCGCGGCCTACTACAAACCCGAGGACCTGATCGGCAAGCAGATCGTCGTGGTCGCCAATCTCAAGCCGGCCAAGCTGCGCGGTGAAGTGTCGCAGGGCATGCTCCTCGCCGGCTCCGACGAGGAGGGGGTCGCGATCCTGATGCCGGCCCGTCCCATGGCGCCGGGTTCGAAGGTCCGCTGATTCCGATCAGCCGCCGGCGGAGCCGTTCGACGCGACGATCTCGCCTTGGCGCGTGAGGAGGCGCGGCAAGGTGGGAGAGAGACGCGCCAGCACCTCGTACGGGATGGTCTGCATCTGCTCGGCGAGATCGCCCGCGTGCACCGACTCGTCCCCCTGGGCTCCGAGCAGCACGACCTCGCTCTGGTCACCGACCTCCGCGACATCGGTGACGTCGGCCATCAGGATGTTCATGCAGATGCGGCCGAGGATCGGCGCCCGTCGTCCGTGCACCAGCACGTGTCCGAGGCGGGAGAGTCCGCGGTCGTAGCCGTCCGAGTAGCCGATCGGCAGCACGGCGACGCGAGTGGGGCGCCCCACCCGATCGCTGCACCCGTATCCGACATAGGATCCGCTGGGCACCGAGCGGAGCTGGCCGATGCGGGCCTTCCAGGTCAGGGCCGGCGCGAGCGTGATCGGGTGCCCCAGTCGCGCCCGGCAGGCGACCAGGGTTTCGCGGGAGGGCCAGTAGCCGTACGAGCCGATCCCGACGCGGACCATGTCGAAGCAGGTCTCGGGCATCGTCAGCACCGCGGCGGTGCAGGCGGTGTGTCGGAGGGTGTCGGCGAAGTGCCGGCGGATCGGATCAGAGAGCTCCTCGAACCGTGCGAGCTGCTTCCGTGCGAACCCGTGGTCGGTCGTGTCTTCGATGTTCGCGAAGTGCATCGCGAGCCCGGCGAGCCGAACGCCGCGGGCGCGTTCCAGGAACCGGGTGAACGCGGGGAGGTCCTCCGCCAGGATGCCCTGGCGATGCGTACCCGTCTCCA
Organism: Candidatus Eiseniibacteriota bacterium; assembly: GCA_020431745.1. Taxonomy (GTDB): domain Bacteria; phylum Eisenbacteria; class RBG-16-71-46; order CAIMUX01; family CAIMUX01; genus JAGQHR01. The sequence goes on along the minus strand of JAGQHR010000038.1, from coordinate 7,674 downwards.
GCTTGAGATGGACCCCGATCGGACGCTTCGGGTCGCCGACCTCGTCCAACGCTGCGAGGGTGTCCAGATCGAAGACGACCGTTTCCAGACCGAGCTCGCGGATTCGTGCGAGTCGCGTTCGGGCCGTCGGGCCCAGCAGATAGAGAGGGCGCGTCCAACCGGCGCGTCGCGCACGCTCCGCTTCGGAGAGCGCATGCACACCCAGCCAATCGACGTCGTTCTCCCACGCGAGCGGGACCACGGTTTCCAGTCCGTGTCCATAGGCGTTCGCCTTGACGACCCATTGAAAGCGGGTCCCCGGTGTGAGCAAGTCGCGCAGCGTGCGAAGATTGTGGGCGAGCGCGTCGGCGTCGATCTCGATCCAGGACAGGAGGCTGCGTCGTGGGTCCATCGAGCCACTGTAGACCTCGCGACATCGGGGGAGAAGTGCTAGCGTGCGCGCAGATAGGAAGGGAGGGTGCGGGTGTCTACGGATGAAAAGGTGATCGTGCTCGGGGCCAGCCCGGAGCGGTGGCGCTTCGGCAACAAAGCGGTCCGTTGTTATCGGGACGCCGGGTATCGAGTCTTTCCCGTGCATCCGACCGCGACCGCGGTCGAAGGGTTCGCGGTCCATCGAACGATTGCCGATGTTCCGGAGGATGTCGCGTTGCTGCTCCTCTATGTCAAGCCCGCTATCGGACTGCAGTGCATCGAAGCGGCTCCCGCCCGGGGTGTGCGCCGCGTCATCCTCAATCCCGGGGCCTCCAGCGCGCAGCTCGTCGCTCGCATCGAGGCGCTCGGGATGGAGCCGGTCGAGACGTGCGCGATCGTCGCGCTGGGTCGCTCTCCTGCGGAGTTCCCGGACTGAGGGGCGGGCGCGCATGAACAAGCTCGTCCTCGCGGTCCTGGCAGTGATCCTCGCGAGCGGCTGTGCGCATCGTCCGCCGCCCCTGCCCGGAGTACCTCCTTCCGATCTGCCGGATGCCTGGCTGCAGGAGCTGCGTGCCCAGCCGTGTCCGGGGCGGCTCCAAGCGCGGCTGCGGATGCGGATCGAAGCGCCCGGAGAACCCGGCGTGCGCGTGGACGGCAGTCTCAAGACCTCCTTTCCCGATACCCTGAAGGTGTCGGCGCGTCTGGGCGCGTTCCGACCGCTCTTCGCGCTCCAGGCCCGCGCGGACTCGTGCGAGCTGCTCCTCCACGAGGAACGGGCATTCTGGGTCACGACGCGTGCGAAACCGGATTGGGATCGGATGGATCCGGCGGCGTGGGTCCAGGCCCTCGAGTGGGCGCTCTGTCCCGGCCAGCTCGCCGCAGATCTCCGAGGCGCAGATGCGGGGCGCATGGAACGTGGGATCTGGATCGTGGAAGGCGGACTCGTCGGGCAGCCGGGTCGGGCGCGGTTGGAGGTGGATCCCCGGTCGCGATCCATCGTCGGAATCGAGCTTCTGGATCCCGACGTCGTGGTGCGGGCCGAGCTCCATGACTACCACACCTTCGACGACTCCGCCTGGCTGCCGACGCGGATCGACCTGGAGGTACCGCAGCCCGACGGCAGGCTCCGGCTCCGTCTGGAGATGCTGGGACTGCGAGGGCTTTCCGCACAGGAAATCGGCGAGGTTACCCTCCCTCGCCCCTCGGGGTGGACTGAAGTTCGCGGCGGCACTGCTCCCTCGATCCGCGTCTCTCCGCCGAGCGAACGCTGATTCCGGAAACCGGTTGCCGGTACCGAGAGCTTTCTGATACGGTCCGGCCGGTTTTGGACCCCCACCGCCCTCTCTGAGGAAGAGAGGGCAAGGGTGGTCTATTGTCTTTCGTTTGATTCGTCCTTGGACGATGCGCGGAATGGACCGAGGAGAAGCGTCTTGAAGATCGCCGTGTTGATCAAACAAGTTCCCAGCTCGGAGGCCCGGATCCGGGTCGCGGGCGGGGCTTCGGTCGAGCTCGCGGACGTCGAGCTCATCGTCAACCCCTACGACGAGTACGCCATGGAGGCGGCACTCCAGATCAAGGAGAAGGTCGGCGGAGAAATCGCCGTCTTCTGCATGGGGGGCGAGAAGGCCGAGGAGGCTCTCCGGACCTGCTTGGCCCTCGGCGCCGACCGCGCCGTGATCCTGCGCGACCCCGCCTTCGCCGGTTCCGACGTCTCCGGAATCGCGCGGATCCTGACCGCGGCGCTCCGTCCGTTTTCGCCGGATCTGGTGTTGTGCGGAAAGCTCTCGATCGATTCCGAGAACTCTGCCGTGGGAATCATGGTTGCGGAGCTCCTCGACATGGCGCACGCCTCGGTCGTGACCCAGCTCGAGCTCGAGGGGGAATCGAAAGTCCGGGTGAAGAGGGAGATCGAAGGGGGCCTCGAGGAGCTCGAGATCGAGCTGCCCGCCGTGTTGACCGCGAACAAGGGCCTCAACGAGCCGCGCTATGCCTCCCTCAAGGGAATCATGATGGCGAAGAAGAAGCCGATGGAGGTGCTCGACTCCTCGGCGCTGTCCCTGGCGGCCGACGCGGCCGGGTCCGGCGCGTCGAAGGTCGAGATCACGGCCATGGAGCCCCCGGCGGAGCGGTCGGCGGGGCGCGTGCTCCAGGGCGAGCCGGCCGAGATGGTCGGCCAGCTGCTGCAGTACCTGAAGGACGAAGCAAAGGTTCTCTGAGCGAGGAACATCGATGTCGCGAACGATTCTGATTTTCGCCGAGCAGCGCGCGGCCACCCTCAAGCGGTCGGTCTTCGAGCTGATCGGACTGGCGCAGGACCTCGCCGCGGGCGGCCGGGTCGAGGTCGCCCTCTTGGGACAGGGGACCGGTGCGCTCGCGGAGGAGCTCGCGCGCTATGGCGTCCAGGTGCATCACTGCGAGGACGCGTCCCTGGCCCAGCCGCACTCCGATGCGTACGTGGCCCAGCTCCACGCTCTCGCTTCCGAGCTTTCTCCGGGGGCCGTGCTGTTCACGGCCAGCGCGATGGGGCGGGATCTGGCGCCCCGACTGGCAGCTCGTCTCGACGCGGCGTTTCTGGCCGAGTGCCTTTCCCTCGCGGGTGCGGGCGACGGCTTCGAGGCGCGCAAGTCGATGTACGGGGGCAAGGTCTTCGCGACTCTGAAGACGAAGGGAAACGCGTCCCTCGTCGCGACCATCAAGCCGGGCGCCCACGCGGCGGCCTCACCCGCCGCCGGAGGGGCGGTCCGCGCGGTCGCCGTGCAGCCTCCCGCGAAGGTGCGAGCGAAGGTCGTTGCCGTACACCGGGAAGAGACCGACACCGTGGATCTGCAAGAGGCGGACATCGTGGTTTCGGGTGGGCGTGGGCTCAAGGGGCCCGAGCACTTCCACCTCGTCGAGGAGCTGGCGAAGGCCCTGGGCGGGGCGGTCGGCGCCTCCCGCGCCATCGTCGATGCCGGCTGGGTCCCGCATCACTATCAAGTCGGGCAGACTGGCGTCACGGTCAGCCCCAAGCTCTACGTCGCGATCGGAATCAGTGGTGCGATCCAGCACCTGGCAGGGATGCGGAGCTCGGGATGCATCGTCGCGATCAACAAGGACGCGGAAGCCCCCATCTTCAAGTCGGCCGATCTCGGCCTCGTGGGTGACGCTTTCGAGATTCTGCCGCTCCTCACCGAGGGCGTGCGGAAGGCCCGGGAGGGCGCCTGAGCCAGTCTGTCTCCGACACTCGTGCTCGTTCGGAGCGCGAGCCGCGACCAGTCGCGGCTTCGCAGGTCGTGATGACGGAGCTGGTGCTTCCGAACGATGCGAACACCCTGGGAAACGTTCTGGGTGGCAAGGTTCTCCACCTCATCGACATCGCAGCTGCGGTGTGTGCCCACCGGCATTGCCGGCGGCAGGTCGTGACGGCCTCGATGGATCGCGTCGACTTTCTCCACCCGGTCAAGGTGGGGGAGGTGATGATCCTGCGCGCGTCGGTGAACTACGTGGCTCGGACGTCGATGGAGGTCGGGGTCAAGGTGGAGTGTGAGGATCTCATGACGGGGGTTCTCAAGAAGACCGCTTCGGCCTACGCCACGTTCGTGGCGCTGGACGAAGGCGGTCGTCCGATTCCGGTGCCGGGGTTGATCAAGGAAAGTCCCGATCAGGAGCGGCGTTTCCGCGAGGGCGCAGAGCGGCGAGAGCAACGCATGGCGGAGCTCGCTCGCCGGAGGGCGCCAGCGCGGGACGACGCAGGGGGAACGCGATGAGGATCGTGTCCTGGACCCGCCGGTCCGCCGGCACGCCTCTCGAAGGTGAGCAGGAACACGAGGCATTCTCGATGGACGCGAGGGGGTGACTGCGCATGAAGTTCTGGCTGTCCCGAAGCGAGCATCTGAGCACCTTGAAGGAGGCACTGCCCTTCTGCGAGGAGCACGGCATGAACGTCACCGTGCGGCTCACCGACGCCGATCACAATCGTGAGGTGTCCGTGCGCGAGCTCGAGAACATCGAGCGGGAGATGCGGGATCGCAAGATCACGCCCTTCTGCTTCCTGCCCTATCACGGGCTGGCGCTTTCGTGCCCGGATTCGCGGGTGATGACCTACTCCCGGGAAGTGCTTCTGGAAGGACTCGAGATCGGCACGATCCTGGGAGCGCGCGTCGCGATCCTGCAGACCGGCTTCTCGAACCATATCCGCCCGAACATGGTGCAGGAGTGGAAGGAACGCTTCATCGGAGCCATGAAGGACCTGGTTTCGGTGGCGGAGGACGAGGAAGTGGTGCTCGCCCTCAAGAACTCGTTCGAGCCCGATACCGATCTGCTCCTGGAGATCCTGGAGACGGTCAACAGTCCGTGGCTTCGCTTCTGCGTCGACGTCGGACACGCCGCCTGCTTCTCGCGAGTCTCGCCCGAGGAGTGGGTGCCGGTCTTCAAGGACTATCTGATCTGCTGCAACTTCCACGACAACACCGGAATGGAAGACGAGCACCTGGCCTGCGGCGGGGGGTACGTTCCTTTCGACGGGGTCTTCGAGACGCTCAAGCAGCTGAGTACGGACGTTCACATCACCTTGGACGTCGCGCCCGAGCTCATTCCTGCTTCGGTCGATCACCTGACCGGCATCGGATTCGAGTTCGAAAAGGGGCCGATCGCAGCGGACCAGTTCCTGCCCGCCTACGATTCCTGAGACCGCGCGGGAGCCCCGGGCGGGTAGCCGCCTTCGGCGGCCTCTCCGACTGGAACGAAAGGAAAGAGCCGTCCCCCGCGTCGAGCGGAGGACGGCTCTTTCCTTTTCAGGCCCGGTCACCGACCTTGCGGCCGGGACGGGAGTCCGATCAGTTCGCGAACGGCAACGCTTTTCCGTCGGCGTCGTTGGGGACCGGGACTCCGAACATCGAGAGAATGGTCGGGAAGAGATCCTCGATGCCCGGCGCCGACACGCGGAGCGGCCGGTTGCAGAAGAGGATTCCGTGGACCAGGCTGGGGTCGAGGCTGCAGTGATCCCCGCTCCACTTGTCCTTGTTCTCCTCGAACATCTCCCGGGGCACGCCCCCGAGCGAGGTCTGCCACGAGACCCGGTAGCCCAGATTGTTGGCCGCCCTCATATCCGGGATGATGTCGGGGTCGAACTTGTTGTACATCTCGTCGCGCCGGTAGACCTTGAAGATCGGATGCTCACCCGTTTCCGGATCGATGTAGGCCTCCATCTTCTCCGCGACATCGCGGCAAAGCTGATCGTACTCCGCCCCCGGGGTGACGATTCCGTACTTCTCGCGTCCGAGCAGGTTCACGTAGAGCGCGCCCAGTCCCAAGGCATAGACACGGGTGCGCTCCCAGTCCACGTTGGGCCAGAACTGCCCCTCGACGAACAGGTCGTCCAGTGTCATCAGCTTGTTCTGGTCCTGACCCTTCAAGGTCATGAATCCGTTGCGCACCAGCCAGGTGTTCATGTTGAACGAGCGCTTCCAGTTCGCGAACCCGTGGTCCGAGCAGACGAGCAGCACCCCGTCCTCCGGCAGTCGTTCCATGACGTGGCCCACGATTGCATCCATCCGTTTGTACGATTGCAGGATGAAGTCCCCCCACTTGGGGGCGAGCGCCGGATCGTAGGCCGGATGGGTGGGATCGAGGAACCGATAGAACATGTGGCCCGCCCGATCGGTGAAATAGAAGACCTGGCAGTAGAGGCGGTTCTCCGGGTTGTCGAAGAACGAGTCCAGGATCTGCTCGAACTTACCGACCGTGAAGTCGAAGTCTTCCGCGAAGACCTCTTCGGGGAGGACGTTCTCGTTCAGCGACCAGGTGTCGAGCGCCCAGCCCAGCGTCTTCCAGTTTCCGATCTGGTCGTGGATATCCTGGGCGAATCCCTTCGGGCTGGTGATCGGGACGATCGGGTCGACCGGGTCGATGTTGATCGGGCTCATGTAGAGCTTGATCTCGCGATCCAGCTCGATGAGGTAGAACCGGGCGATTCCGTGCACCTTGATGAGCTTGCGGATCGGGAACTCCAGCTGGACGAAGTCGCTCCACTGGCCCTGCTCCAGGTCCACGACTTGGTCGGGCAGGTGCAGCTGCACCGCGTGCCGATCCCAGTCCATGGAGATCGTGAGCGGCAGGAAGATCTCCGGAGGCTCGGGGAAGAGCTTGTTGAACGGCCCGTAGAGGATGGTCTTGACCTCGGGATCCCCGCGTTCGACGTCGAGCAGCACGACCTTGCCGCCCATCTCGGTATCGGTGTCACCCTGGGCGACGACTTCCGAGGTGTAGAACGAGTAGGTGCCGAAGGTGCCGCGGATGTCGGGAACGCCCAGGCCGGAGAGGAGACGCCCACCCGGATTGGGATCGGGGGGAAACGTCTGCGGAACCCGAATCACCGTCGAGTTGATCCCTCGATCCCCCAGGATCTGCCAAAACGGAGTGCCTTGACGCTGGTTGATCGCGATCGGCCGGTGCTCGGGGACGTTCTCGGCTACGAACGGCCGGGCCCAGAGGAAGGCGCCGACCCCGGCGACCAGTCCGAGCAGCAAACCGATCCGGGCCCGCCGGAAGAGCGCACCCAGGATGAGCAGGATGAGGAATGCCACGGCGGCCAGGCCCGCGCTCAGGTAGAGCGGGTTCTTCGGGCCGAAGGCGAACGGCGCCTCGCTCGGCTTGGTCATCGCGAAGTCGGGCGCGTAGGTCTTCACGTCCCGCTTCAGGAAGTCGAAGATCTCCGTCGATCCGGGATCGAGCCCGGTGGCGAAGGTCGACCAGGATACCGGGGTCTGGGGCGGATTGGTCGGCCGGAGGTCGGAGAACGTCCCCTGTTTGCGAAGGCGGTCCAGGTTCGGCAGCTCGCCGGCGTCCATCCAGTCGCGCACCATCTGCGCGTCCGCACCGTCGAATCCCAAGATCACGACCTTGCTCGGCCCCTCTTCGGCCCGGGAGGGTGCGGGGACGAGTCCGACCCCCACGGCCGCCAGCAGGGCGAGGAGCGCGGTCACTCCCACGAGGCGGTAGGTTCGGTGAGCCTTGTCCTTGCGCCCCGCTCGGGTTGGCCCGAAGCTGCGCGAATCCGGGGAGGGGACCAGATGGCCGATCATGCACACTCCTTCATCGGGTTCTGGATCGGGCGCGCACGGAGGGAGGGTTCCCGGGGCCGGCGCGCAGCATTCGGAGGATCGTAGCATGATGGCCCAGAGGAGCCCAGGCACCGGGAGGACCCGCCGGCGGAGCGACTATCTCGCGCTCCTGGGCGCGCTTCTCGCCCTCACCGTGCTGGTCGGCTACGGCAACGGCTGGCTC
>JAGQHR010000388.1 GCA_020431745.1 Candidatus Eiseniibacteriota bacterium | reverse complement strand
AACCTCGAAGCGGCGGGGGCAGACCTGGTCTTCCTGCGCAACATCGACAACATCGAAGCCGAGCACCCGGTGCGGGCTCCGCACATCTACCGTGAACGGCTCGCCGGCGTCCTTCTCGCGGTCGAGGAGGAGATCGGTCAGCTCCTGCATCGTCTCGAGACCGACGTCGCGGACGAACGACTGCTTCGGGAGGCCTTCGCGTTCGTGGAGCGGACCCTGTGCCGCACGGTCGCGCCTTCGATCCACCGGGAGCCGCTTTCCGCGCAGGTCGGCTATCTCATCGGTCAGCTCTCGCGCCCGCTCCGGGTCTGCGGCATGGTGCCGAACGCCGGCGAGCCCGGGGGCGGCCCGTTCTGGGTCCGGCACGGGGACGGCAGCACGTCGATCCAGATCGTCGAGAAGACTCAGATCCAGGTCCAGGATCCCACCCAGCGCGCCCTGCTCGAGGCTGCGACGCACTTCAACCCGGTCGACCTCGTGTGCTCGCTCAAGGGCAGGGACGGTCGTCCGTACCGTCTGGCCGGATTCGTCGACGCGGAGTCCGGCCTGATTACAGAGAAGACGGCCGCCGGTCGCGTCCTTCGCGCGCTCGAGTGGCCGGGTTTGTGGAACGGAGCGATGGCACGCTGGAACACCGTGTTCGTGGAGCTGCCGCTGGAGACGTTCAATCCGGTGAAGACGGTCCTCGACCTGCTGCGCCCGGCACATCGCGGATAGCCGCCGCGGCCGGTTCCTCCGCTGGAAGAACCGGCTGACCGCTGCCGGGATATGCCGACCTCACGAGAGTCGCCACCCGAGCGGGTCGGGGTCGCCGCCGGTCGCCGCGCTGCCTGCTCGGCCTCGGCTACTTCGTGCCGCTTGGTGCGGATTCGCGCTACTTCGTGCGGACGTTGCCTTCCTTGGTCACGCTGCTGCCCGAGTCCTCGACCAAGGCATCCTGGACGTTCCCCGTGAGGTCGCAGTCGCGGAGACGCACCGTGCCGCCGGCTTCCACAATGACTCCGGCCTGGCTGTTTTCGCGCACCGACGAACCCGTCAGCGTGAGCTGCGCGCTGGCCGCGACGAGGATGCCGTTGAGACCGTTCCCGGTGATCGCCGAGCCCTGATCGATCGTCGCGGTGGCTCCGTCGTGGAGGTAGACGCCGCTCTGGCGGGACCGGCCGACCTTCACGCCGTGCATCAACAGATTGGCCTGATCGCCGGCATCGATTCCCGACTCGTTTCCCTCGATGGAACCGCCCTGGACGAGCGCTTTGGCGTTCCCGCGCAACAAGAGTCCCTTGGAGCCGCAGTCGCGGATGGTGGTGTTCCGCAGCTCCACCGATCCGTTTCCGAGGACTTCGATCCCGGGGTGCGTGCGCGACTGGATCACGCAGTCCTTGAGGAAGAGCTGTCCCGAAGGAACGTTGAGCGCGCTCTTGCCGGTGGTGTCGAGCGTAATGCCGATCAGCTCGATTCGTGGTGCCTGCAGGACGATCCGGCCTTCCACGTTGGCCTGCGGACCGTCCAGTACTACCGATTTGCCGAGCCAGAGGTCACCGGCAAACCGATACGTGCCCGGGGCGAGCTCGATCCGCAGTCCCGGGGGAACGTTGGGGTCCTGGTTGATGCGCTCGAACGCCGTGATCAGATCGGGGAAGTCGCCTCCGGTCGGCGAGAGATGCACCGGATTGGGGATCGCGCACGCGGGGGTGCGAACCATCGCCTGGTCGGAGACCGCACTCTGACCCTTGATATCCCGCACCACGACGCGCAGGTAGTAGCTGGTGTTGCAGGCGAGATCGGCCAGCTGGAGCGACTGTTGGTCGACCATCGAGACCGTTTGCACTTTCGTCGCCGAAGACGGTTGGAAGCCGGAGGTGACGGAAAGGTGAATGTCATACCCGCTGAACGCCGCGCTCGGACAGCGCGTCCAACGCACTTCGACGAGAGTCCCGCTCTTGGCTTCCACCGCCTCGATGCGGACCGCTGCGAGCGGCGACGCCGGCGTGGTGGGCGGCGTCGCGGGCGTCGACGGAGCGCTCGCGCACGGTCGGGTGCGTGTCTCGAGGACCGGGGAGTCCGCCGATCCGGTCGTCGTCGTCACCCGCACGCGCATGAAGTAGGTCGTGCCGCATCCCAGGCCGCTCACGGAGCCACGGGTCTGGTCGCGAGCCGTCAGAGGTCCGACGACATGGTTGGCCGCGCTCGGAACGAACCCCCGATCCGTCGCGGCATAGACGTCGTAGCTGCGAAAGCCCGGCCCATTCCAAGCCCACCGCAAGTCCAGAGAGCTCTCCGTCGCATCGTAGAGGGACAGGTCGGAAGGAGCCGTCACCGGCGCCGGATGCGTCTTCGTTTCGCTCGGTTCGGTCGGGCTGGTCGGCTGCTCGTGCCGCGGCTCCTCGTTCCGGACCGGTGCCGAAGGCGTTCCCGGGGGCAGCTCGGCGGTGCTCCCGCACGCCGCGGTCCGAACGCGCAGCGGCGGCGAGTCGAAGCTGCCTTCGTCGGTCACGGCACGCAAGACGAACGTGTACTCGCGATCGCACTCCAACTCGTCCACCGTGACCTCGCGGGCCTCGGCGCTCGTGATCGGATTGCCGGTACGTGTCGCCGCCGTCGGTGTCAGGGAAGGCTCGGTCGTGCGATGTACTTCGTAGGCGACGAACCCCGGCCCGGTCCAGTCCCAGGTCAAGGTCAAGCGATCGGGACCGATGTCCTTGGCCGACAAATGCGTCGGTCCGTTGCCCGGACAGGGGTCCGACTGGAACGGAGCGGAACCCAGCCGCTCGGGGCTGCCGTCGGCGAGGATCCCGAATGCCACGACCCGGTAGGTCTGACCGCACTCGAGATCGGCGGTGAACGGTCGGGCGAACGCGGCCAGCGCCGCGCCGTCGAAGACCTCCTGCGCGAGCGTGCGATCGGCGAGGAGCGCTTCCGGTGCATGCCCCTGAACGGCACCCGTCGACGCGTCGACCCGCCGCAACAGGGTCGCGTTCGACGGGCGGAGGTTCGGATCGCGACTCAGGTGCACCTCGATCGCGGACCAGAGGGCGGTCGGCGGCGGGGGCACGGTCGGCGTCGACTTCGGAAACAGTCCCATCCGATAGGCCCCGAAGCCGGCGGCCGCCAACACCAGAACGATCAGGACCGCGATGAGGCCGCCCTTTCCCCGTTTTTCCGCGCGCCCCGGATCCGCCGTGGGCGCGGTCGGCGTGCGATCCACGATGATGGTGGGAGCCGGACTGCCGGAGCCACCGGCCACACCGGATCCGACGGGCGCGGTGGGGGGAACCGCCGGAGCCATCGGTCCCGTGGCCGGCGTCTCGAAGAACGAGCGACGCCGTTTCTCCTGCTCCGCGGCATCGTCGCCTCCGGAGTCTCGCGGAATCGGCGCGGTGATGCCGGTGGTCGCACCCTTCGGGGCCGTGCCCTTTCGCGCGTTTTCCAATGCTTCGCGAAACGCCGTCGCGGTGGGGAAGCGATCGCCCGGGTTGAGGGACATCGCCCGATCGACGGCGGCCTGCACCGCGTCGCTGACCCCGAGGATCTTCTCCTTCAAGGCAATCACGGGAGTCCCGACGAAACGGTCCGTGGCCGCCGGGGGCGTTTCTCCCGAAAGCATCGCGTAGAGCGTGGCGCCCAATGCGTAGACGTCCGATCGCGGATCGCTCTGTCCGCTTCCGGCGTACTGCTCGACCGGACTGAACCCCGGCGTGACGCCCAGCGCGCCGGTGCGGGTCAGTCCGGCTGCCCCTTCCTTGGCGATGCCGAAGTCGACCACGATGAGGCGCCCGTCCGGGGTCAGGCGCAGGTTGGCCGGCTTGAGATCGCGGTGGATGATCGGCGGATTCTGCGCGTGCAGATACTCGAGGACCCGACAGACCTGGATCGCCGACTGCAGAGCGTCATCCACGTCGAACCGCCCGCGCTCCGCCATCACCTCCGAGAGGTTCTTCCAGTGGATGAACTCCATGACCAGATACTGTCCCTGGCCCGGCACCAGGAAGTGATCGGTCACCTTCGGCAGACCTTCGTGTCGCAGCCGAGCCAGGATGTGCGCTTCGCGTTCGAACTGCGCGCGGCGGCCGTCCACCGCCTCGGAGGACTCCTGCCCGGGTGCCGGGGCAGTCTCGAAGGAGGCCCGCTGGTCGAACTCCAGGTTCTCCTTGATCGCCACCGTCGTATTGAGCCGCGTGTCGTGGGCTCGGTAGACGGCACCCATACCGCCCTTCCCGAGGAGCCCGTCGATGCGGTACCGGTCCTGCAGGAGCTGCCCCATTTCGAGCATCATCGCCATTTCAGGATCCTTCCTGATCGAACCCAATGAGACGCACTTCCAGCTCGAGCTCGATGCCGCGGGCGTCCTTCACGGCG
>JAGQHR010000387.1 GCA_020431745.1 Candidatus Eiseniibacteriota bacterium | reverse complement strand
CCCGCGACCTCAACCCGGAGCACCGGCCGCTCAACCTCCGCGTCCAGCAGAGCAGCTACGCCTGGTCGACCGAGGGGTCGAACGAGTTCATCGGATTCGACTTCAACATCATCAACGACGGTTTCGAGGTCCTCCGTCAGGTCTACCTCGGATTCTTCGTGGACTCCGATGCCGGACCGACGGACACGGACGGCTACTGGACCGACGACGGCGTCGCGCTCTTCAGCACCGACACGCTCTTCGTCGATCGCACGATCGACTACAGCTGCACCGAGGATGATGAGGTCAAGGACTGCGGCCTGCAGACCATCCACATGGACATCATGTACATGTACGACATCCCCGATAACGGCGACAACGCCACCGGCGGTGACGTCACCGGGTACTTCGGCGGGATGTTCCTCGGACACACCACCGACGCGTCCGGCACCCGCGCGCCTGCGACCGTCAGCATGCACACGGCTCGGTACTTCTCCGGGAGCAACCCGTATCCGGCCGGCGATCCCCGCAACGACGCCGAGCGGTACGACCTGCTGCAATCCGGTGAGCGCTCGGCGCGACCCTCGAGCCAGCCGGGCGACTATCGTTACACCTTCTCTGCCGGTCCGTTCACGGAGCTCCTGCCGGGCGAGCAGCTTCAGCTGCAGGTCGCGTTCGTGATCGGCGAGGGACGGGACGGAATGATCAACAACGCGCTCAACGCGCAGCGGATCTACAACGGTCGTTGGCGCGACGTGGACAACAATCCGGAAACCGGGAAAGACGGAAAGGAAACCTGCCTGGTCGCGCTCGGTCCCGGTGAGCCGCTCTTCTGGCGCGATCCGTGCGATTCCCTCAATCCGACCCAGCGGGTGGTAAAGGATCTGACCTGCCTGCCCCAGAACTACGTCGACAACGATTGCAACTGCTGCACGCCGCTCCTCCCGAATGCGTCGGAGACCGGCTTGGAGACGCAAGTGCACTGGGTCGGCACGGTGGCTCCTCCGCCTCCGGGGACGAACATCGGCGCCACCGGTTTGGCTCCGGTTCCCGGGCTCTCGGTGCAGCAACCCGGTGGCGACCGGGCGGTCGTGGTCCAATGGGACAACCTGAGCGAGCTGACCGCCGATCCGATCCAGGCGAAGATCCTCTTCCGTGGGTACCGGATCTGGCGCGTCGAAGGCTGGGCGCGACCCGTCGGTTCGGTGGGACCCTCTCCGCAGGACTGGCAGCTGCTGGCGGATCTCTCGCTGGTTCCCCAGGACTCGCTGAACGCGGAGTCGCCGTTCTACCTGCCCAAGTATGCCGAGCAGGACTTCGATACCAGCGGCTGCCTCGACGAAGGCAGCTGCTTCTATGTGAGCACGGGTGCGGTGGATCCGGACACCACCGACGACGAGCACCCGGACCTCAAGATCTATATTCCCGTGGGGATCTACAGCTACGAAGACACCCTGGGCCTCAAGAACGGCATGACCTACTTCTATGACGTCACGGCCTACAGCGCCTGGGTGGATACGGTCGTCAACCAGCAGACTCAGGAAGTGTCCCTGGTGCCGCGCGAGCTGGAGAGTCTGCCCTCGGCGACGGAAGCCCAGGCCGTGGTGCCGCGGTGGGGCGCCGGCCGCAAGGGGAGTCTCGATCAGGTCATCGTGGTGCCGAACCCGTACGTCCGGGGCGAAAACCCCGATGGTTGGGATCTGACTCCGAGCGACGCCGATCCGACGGGCACGAAGATCGCGTTCGCGAAGCTCCCCGCCGAGGACTGCACGATCAAGATCTACACGCTGGCCGGCGATCTCGTGCAGACCATCCATCATGACGGTCGGTCGGGGAACGGGACCGCGTTCTGGAATCTCATCTCCCGCAACGGCCAGGATGTAGTCGCGGGCGTGTACCTGTATTCGATCGCCGCCGGTTCCGACACCAAGGTCGGTCGGTTCGTGATCGTACGCTGAGTAGTCTGGGATGGCGCGATCCTCAGGGATCGGGCCAGAGCTGCTTCGTCAGGAGGGGAAGGATGAACGGGGTTGTGGGACGGATGTCCCCGAGGAGGTTTTCCGTGAAGTGGACGTGGCTTGTGTGCGCTTTGGCCGTGATCCCCGCGGCCTCCCAGGCGGCGCAGGAGTTCGAGAAGGTCGGGACGATCGGTGGCCAGTTTCTGAAGATCGGCGTCGGTGCCCGGGCTCAGGCTCTGGGTGGGGCGTTCGTCTCCGTGGCCGACGATGCCAGCGCGATCTACTGGAATCCGGCCGGTGTCGCCCGGATCAGCAAGTCGGTGGTGAACATCAACCACACCGCCTGGCTCGCGGACGTCAACTTCACCCAGGCGGCCTATGTCTTCGAGGTCGGCTTCGTTCCCGGGAAGCTCGCGCTCAACGCGCGCAGCCTGTACATGGATTCGCAGCCGATTCGGACGGTCTTCCGTCCGGAGGGGACGGGGCAGTCGTTCGATGCGGGTGATGTCGCCTTCGGTCTGACCTACGCGCGCTCGTTCACGGACAAGTTCTCGGCCGGGGTTTCCGGCAACTACCTCCAGTCGACGCTCTATACCTACTCCGCGTCGGCGTTCACGTTCGATTTCGGAACGCTCTACGACACCGGCTATCGGAGCCTGCGGATCGGGATGGCGATCCAGAACATCGGAAGCGACATGGTGTTCAAGGACGACCCCGTGAAGATGCCGACCGTCTTCCGGGTCGGGATGTCGATGAACCTTTATGAGTCGGACTCGCACATCCTCCTCTCTGCGGCCGACTTCAGCCACCCGCCGGACAACAACGAGCGCGCCAGCTGGGGGCTCGAGTACGGCTTCAAGGAGTTCTTCTACGCGCGTGGTGGATATCAATTCCGCTACGACCTGGAGACCTACTCCGCCGGAATCGGCTTCAAGGTCGCGACCGGGTTCAACTCCGAAGCTCGGATCGACTATGCGTACACGGACATGGGCGATCTGCCCGGAGTGCACCGGATCTCCGCCGACTTCCGGTTCTAACCTCCGACCGGGCGTCGTTCCGCACTCGGGACGGCGTCCCCATTCCGCAGGCGCCCGGTGTGGCGATGCGGTGGAAGGAGACGCATGAGCGCGCTCCTGTCCGTAGCCTTGGCCGCCATCGGAATCTGGCCCCAGTTCGGCACCGATCCCCTGGAAGCCTCGTTTCCGTTGGAAGCCAGCGGTGACATCCACTTCCAAGTGGATGCGGTCGTCTTCCAGGACGGCGGCCTGCCTTCCGTCGAGCTCGAGCTCGCGCTTCCTCAGGACGCGTTCGAGAGTCCGGCCGACTCCCTCGACCTCGCGATCCGCGTCGAGATGCTGGGAGGAGACGGCAACAGTCGCGCTGCCTATGTCACGACGCTCGATCTTCCCCCGGACACCACCCTCGTGACGGAAGGCGCCTTTCCTGTCCCTAATCGATGGATTCGGCTCTATCCGAAGTGGGTTCCGGGAACGGTCGGGCTCCGGGTTCGGGTGGACGACGAGACCGCGCTCAAACGCGGTCTGTTCGACAAGCTGCGCGGCGTGCACCGCCACGGCGAGGCAGCGGGGCGGCTCGTGGTTCCGGGAGGCGTCATCGACAGCTTGCGGGTGAGCGGCATTCTCTTCGCCTGGGGGCAGGCCCCGGAGGAGCGGCGGCAGGACGGTCCCGGACTACGAGCCGTGCGGTCGCGATTGCAGCCGAATCCTTATCGTTTCTACGGGCTCTATCAGCCGGTGCTGAGCACCTACTGGGAACGCTATCCCGATCCGACTCCAGCGGGGCTGGCTCCCGGAGCACCCTTGCGCGCCGAGTATCGGATCGTACATCTGCCCGACGAGTCTCTGGCGCTGAAGATCGCGGATGAGATGCAGCTCGACGCAACACCGAGGTGGGAGCTTAAACGCTTCGACATCTCCGACCTCCCGAGCGGGGCCTATCGCCTGGAGATCGCCCTCCGGGACACCAGCGGGACCGTCACCCTCGGCCGGTCCAGTGGTCGCTTCCAGGTCCTCTGGGAAAAGCAGCGGTGGCTCGTCGACGAGTTCGATCTCGAATCCATCGCTCGCGTCCTCTTGACTTCCGCGGCCTACGATTCCTTCGCCGGTCTCGAACGTGGCGGGCAGGAGGCGTACCTGCGCGAGTTCTGGAACCGGCACGATCCGACGCCGCCCGGGCAACCCAATGCGCTCGAACAGGAGTTCTACGCCCGGGTCGCCGCGGCCAACGCCAACTTCACTCGATACCGTCCCGGGATGACGAGCGACCGCGGGCGGGTCTTCATCCGCTACGGGCCTCCCGACGAAATCACGGCCAACCTCAATCCCCAGGACGAGGAGCTCCTGCGGTTCATCCTGCCGCAGGTCATCGACGACGACGACCCGTCGATGTCGTTGGAGCAACGC
>JAGQHR010000386.1 GCA_020431745.1 Candidatus Eiseniibacteriota bacterium | reverse complement strand
TCGGGTCGGGCGATGAGGGTCGAGCCCACCCAGCCCTCGTGCGCTCTCCCCCGTTCCTCCGCCAACGCCAGCGCCGCCTCGACCATGTCCTGACGGCCGTGAATCAGACCGAAGCTCCGGCCCGCGATGCCCCGCGCCAAGTGCAAGCTCTCGAGCGTGACCGTGCTTCCCTTGACCGCCCGATCGGCCGCATCCAGACCGGCCGATACCGTCACCGTCTCGAACAGACCCAGCGCTTCCAGCTCGTGCGGCGCCGGCGGAGGTGCGTCTCCCGACGGACGACGGGCGCGAGCCGCGGCGACCACCTCGGGGGCAATCTCGGCCAGGAAGAGCTGATCGTGCGGTGCGTGGCAGAGCGCGAGCCCGCGGCGCCAGGACGACTCGACCTCGCCGACCCGCCCTCCGATCACGATGAGGAAGCGTCCGGGTGGAAGGGGGGTCGCGGCCAACACTTCGATGACGGCTTCTTTCGCCATCGCGTCGACGAGCCCGAAGCCCTCGTGGATCGTCGCGGTCTCGATCACACCGAGCGCTTCGACCGGTCCGAAGGACGATCCCATCATCACGCGCGTTCCCACTTTCGAGTTACATCCCCTGCGAGTCGCCGACCGTGCTGTCTCTTCATACGATCCGGAACGCATCCACCAACGTGCAGCGGCGCACGCGCGTGAAGTGGCGGGCGTTCGTCATTCCCTCTCCCGTCGGCCCCGCGATGGTGAACGAGGTGTACCCTTCTCCGCCCATCCCGAGCCCCGCGAAGTTGGGCCCGTTCTTGATGAAGATGGAGCAGTTGATCAGGCGCGCCATGGTGCTGAGACGGCCAATGTGGAAGGAGTGCATGCTCGCCGTGTGCCGGTTGCCCTTCTCGGCCGCGACCGCTAGATCCATCGCTTCCTCCGCGGTCTTCACGCGGACGATGGGCAGAATCGGCATCAGGAGCTCGGTCCAGACGAACGGATGGTCACGCTCGACTTCGGCGATGATGAGCCGCGTCCGAGCCTCGGCCTTGACTCCGAGCGCATCGAGGAATCGGGACGCATCCTTCCCCACCCAGTCCTTGCGCACGAACGCCGCGCGCGGATCCTTGCGCTCCCCGGGTTCGAGGACGAGCTGGACCAACCGGTCGATCTGCGGTCCGTGAATCTCGACCGCTCCGTTCGCCTCCATCGCGGATTTCAGGCGATCGGCCACTGCGGAGACGACGAAGACTTCCTTCTCGTCGGTGCAGATGATGTTGTTGTCGAGCGACGCCCCCCGCACGAGATCGCGTCCGGCGCGTTCCACGTCCGCCGTTTCGTCGACGACCGACGGAGGATTACCCGGACCGGCACCGATGACACGCTTGCCGGACTTCATCGCCTCCCGCACGACCCCCGGCCCGCCCGTCACCACGACGAGCGCGATCCCCGGATGCCGCATCAGCTGCTGGGCGAGCTCGACGGACGGGTCCGCCAGCGCGGCGAACACCGATTCCGGCCCCCCGGCGCGAGCCACGGCGCGATTGAGCGCCGCGATCATGTATCCGGAGACTTTGGCGGCGAGCGGGTGAGGACAGAAGACGACGGCATTCCCGGCGGCCAGCATGCCGATCCCGTTGCAGATGATGGTCTCGGTGGGGTTGGTCGAGGGCGCGATCGCCGCGATCACCCCCCAGGGCGCCAGCTCCTGGAGCGTGATGCCGTGGTCTCCGGTAACGGCCCAGGGCTCCAGGATCTCCACGCCCGGCGTCTTTTCGCCGACCAGGAGGTTCTTCTGCACCTTGTCCTCGGCCCGGCCGAGCGCGGTCTCCGCCACGGCCATCTGCGCGATGGTCGCGGCTTCCTCACGCACCGTCTGCCGTATCGCCGCGATGAGCTCGCGTCGGCGGTCCAGGCTGAGCTCGTGCAGCGCCAGGAACGACTGGTGTGCCCCGCGCACGGCCGACTCTACGTCGCGATAGAGCCCGGGGCCCTCGGGCGCGCCGGTCGGAACGGTCCCCCCCAGTCGCGACAGGACCTCCTGCACGATCGACTCGAGCTCGTGGGGCGGAAGGGGAGCCGTGCTCATGCCCGGGCTCCCGCAGGGACGGCAACGGCCTCAAACACCGGCGTTCGCGCCGAACCAGCTTGCGCGCACGCCCCTCTCACGAAAGGGTGCCCCCCGGATCGGGCGAGGCCTTGGAGTACAGAACATCGCCGCCGGCCTCGACCGTGTCGACGATCGCGGAGATGACGGCGTCGACGGGGCGGTCCCGCGTCACATCGGTGAGCCGAGCGGAGCTGCCGCTCGCATACAGGACTACCTCTCCCGTACCCGCGCCCACCGCGTCCGCGGCGACCAGGAAACGGCCCGTGCCACTGCATGCGGCGTCGAGCTCCTCCACGAGGAGGAAGCGCAAACCGGTGAGATTCTCGTCTTTGCGCGTGGCCACCACGGTCCCGCGCACGCGTCCGAGGAGCATCGCTCGGGCCCGATCAGGAAGCGGCGCCGGTGCGGGCGAGCGAGACGGGCAGACGGTCGTCGACTCCTCCGTGCGGGCGCGGGATCACGTGAACCGAAACGACCTCCCCGACTTTGCTGGCAGCGCGGCTGCCGGCCTCGGTGGCAGCCCGGCACGCCGCCACGTCGCCGCGAATGATCGCCGTGACGTATCCGCCACCGATCTTCTCGTATCCGACGAGCTGCACGCGGGCGGCCTTGAGCATCGCGTCCGCCGCTTCCACCATCGCCACGAAGCCGCGGGTCTCGATCAGGCCGAGGGCCTCCTCCATCTTGCATCCTCCTGCGCGTCCACGCACCATCCCGCCGGCGAGCGCAAGGCCGGTTCGGGCCAACCGAACACGTTGTGCCCCACCAAGATCCGATGGGAGCGAAGCACGGATTGAACCAGCGGGGAGCGTAGCAAAGGGGAGGCGGGACGGAAAGCAAAAGGGCGTCGCGACCACCCACTCAGGATCGCGACGCCCACCAAACGAAATCCCCCGTGAGAGGGGCGACACGACCACCCCTGGACGCTTCTGAACTCACAGGTACCCAGTCGACGTGTCGGTGTCCCAGCCAACAGGGGATTTCAAACGAACCCGCCGCGCACCGCCGCGGCGTCGATCTCTTCCGAGCAACGCATGTTCCAAACCGGCGAGAGGAACCGCGCGGCACACCGGCGCCCGCACGCGACAGCGGCGCGGCCGCATGCGTGCCCGCACGACACGGCTTGGCCCCGAGACGCGAAAGAGCAACGCGGAAAGGCGCTTGCCGCGCGCGCGGAAGCGACGGTTCGCTCCCCATCGGGACGTCGGAGCGAAGCAAGGCGCCTGCGCTTTTTTTCCGATGGCGGCTCCACGGACGACGGGAACACCCCGGAAACCACGAAAAACGCGGGTGAAATCCCCCACCGAGTGGGGCATTTCACCCGCGCGTCGTCGGCGCGTGGGACCGATCCCGGAGCTACTGAACCGGGATCGTCAGAGCGAGCACCAGGCCGCCGTAGTTCGGGTCGGTATCGACCACGGTCAGGGTCACGTTCCCCGCCGCGTCGGGCGCGAAGAACGTTCCGGTGGACGTGCCCCAGGTGTCGGTCGCCGGAATCGTCGAAACCGATCCCGCCGAAACGCTGGCCTCGAAGGTGTGCCCACCTAGCGGGTTGCCGTACCGATCCGCCAACGAGACAGTGAACTGGACCGCACCGCCGGCCGTGACCGAACCCTGCAACTCGAGCTTCGACTCGTCCCGGTTCGCACCGCTGGTGAGCAGCTCGACCTGGATCTGGTCACCGGCCCCCCCGTAACCGGTCGAAACCGTCACGTTGTCGACCGCGCCGACCCCGTCGTCCGGAGTGGTTACCGAGTAGTCGCGATCGAGGGTCTTCGATTGGTAGATCACCCGAGCTACGCTCGAGTGGCACCCGTCGCCGCTCTCCCCCTGCTCGGGGATGGATCCGAATTCGGCTTCGACCTCGATCCCGGCCGGGAGCACGTAGGTTCCGAAGACATCCAACACCTCGACCCACATCGTGAAGCGCGACTCGCCGTCCGCCGGCAGCGACACCACGTCCGAGCTCGGGCTCAGGATGGTCGCCGAGTACGGATCGTCGGATGCCAGGAAGGCCACTGAGTTGGTGACACCTCCGGCCGCGGTCGACGCGGTCACCGTCACGGTCTCGCAGGAGCTTCCGCTCAGCCAGAGCGCGCCGCCGACGCCGTCCACCGTAAAGTCGCTGCCGAGGTTGCCGCTGCGCTGACCGCGCACGGTTCCCTTGTCGGTCGTGAAGTAGACGACCGTCCCGTCACGAACCGGGTTGTGGTAGGTGTCGCTCACGATCACCACGATCGGGTTCTCCACGTTGACCCGACCGCACGCGAGGACGTTGCACGCCTCCGCACCGATGTGCAGATAGG
>JAGQHR010000385.1 GCA_020431745.1 Candidatus Eiseniibacteriota bacterium | reverse complement strand
GTGCTCGCGCTCGTCTTGGGAATCGCTCTGCGATCGTTCGTCCTCCGGGGAGCACCGATGAACGACGGTGCCACCGGTTCGGTCGTGCAGGCGATCCTCCGGTCGGGAGCACTCTTCCTCCTCTACGTTTCCCGGGTGCTCGTTCCCTGGAGACCGCGGATGGAAGCCCCCGGATGGGTGGAGGAACCGAACGGGCTCGTGGGCATCATGGGACTCCTCCTGTTGCTCTCTCTCCTCGTGTTCACCGCGTGGATCTGGTGGAGCTCCCGCGATGGGAGAAGTCCGCGAAAGACCGGCATCTTAGTCGGGCTCGGTCTGATCCTGGCCGGAATCCTCCCGGTGCTGCAGTGGTTTCCGATCGGCGAGCTCTACGGAGAACGGTTCCTGTATCTGCCGCTCGTCGGTCTCGCGATCGCTCTCGGAAGCTGGGCGATCGACGTCCCCATGCGGCGAGCCCGTCAGCTTCGTATCGTTGCGGTTCTGATCGTGCCATGGTGCGCGATCACCCTGCTGCGTCTTCCGGACTGGAAGGACGAAATCAGCCTCTTCGCGGCGGCCGTGCGCGACTCCCCGAACAATCCGCGGGCACTCGCGAACTACGGATCGGCGCTGTTCCTGTCCGGACGGAACGCGGAGGCCGAAGCTCCGCTCGAACGGGCGGCCGCGCTGGATCCGGAGGACCTGCAGACCCAGGCACAGCTCGGTGCGCTGCTCGTCAATCTCGGGCGGGCGGAAGAGGGACTTCCTCACCTCGAGGCGGCGGCGTCCAAGGGGTCGCACGACCGGGGACTCCTTTACAATCTCGGGGTCGCGAAGCTGCGGGCCGGCGATCTGGAGGGCGCCCGGCAGACTCTGGAGGCCGTCGTCGCGGAGCATCCGGACGACGCGGCGTCATTGGAATCGTTGGCCTCCGTGGCGAGGAAACAAGGCGACTTCGAGCGCGCGGCGACTCTCTTCGAACGTACCCGCCAAACGGATCCCGGCAGAAAGTCGGCGGTCCTGAATCTGATCGGCGTCCTCTACTACGATCTCCAACGGCCCGATCGGGCGCGTCCCGTCATCGAAGATTTCCTACGCCGTTTTCCGGGAGCCCCGGAGGCGGACGCCGTCCGCCAACTGCTGAACTCACTCGAACCGTAGGCGTCGATCGAGCGCCACGGGCCGTGGGCAACCGACCGGTTGTCGAGTCGGGGCCCGTCGACTACCATTCCGCTTCGTTTCGATCACCATCGGCGAAGTACACACCCATTCCGATCGATCGGTCGGTGGGCCGCTGGTGTCCCGCGACAATCCACACCTGATGGGGATCTCCAATGGCCAAGTTGTTCCGCATTCTCGGTTTCGTGGTGCTCGCCCTGGTCGTTCTGCTCGTCGCGTTCGGCGGGTTCGTCGTCATGCGCAGCAATGCGCGCATGAATCAGGAGTACGCGTTCACTCCCTCTACGTTGTCGATCCCCACCGATTCCGCGTCCGTCGCCACCGGGGACCATCTCGTCCACGCGGTCTTCGCATGTGTCGGTTGCCATGGCGAAGATCTCGGGGGGAAGATGGTCATCGATTCCCCCGTCATGGCCCGCATCGCCGCACCCAACTTGACGCGCGGAAAGGGCGGCCTCGCCCCCGGTTACACGATGGCCGACTACGAGTGCGCGATCCGGCACGGAGTCCGTCGCGATCATCGGCCGATCATCCTGATGCCGAGCGAGGCCTATGCCTACCTCTCCGACGAGGAGCTGCAGCAGGTCGCGGCGTACCTCGCGAGCGTGCCTCCGGTCGACCGGAGCCTGCCGCCGGTCAAGCTGGGACCGATCGGGAGCATGCTCATCGCGTTCGGGCAGTTCCTTCCCGCGTCTCAAGTCGAGCATGAGTCCGTCGGTCGTCTCGCAAAGGCACCCACCGGAACCGGCCCCGACCGCGGCGAGCACCTCGCCAAGGTCTGCGTGTGCACGAGCTGTCATGGCCCGCAATTGGCCGGAGGGAAGGCCGCGGGCGGAGATCCGAGCTGGCCGCCGGCCGCAAACCTCACGCCGCATGAAGAAGGACTGGGCAATGTGACCTTCCAACAGTTCGAGGGAATCCTGCGGACCGGCGTGAAGCGGAACGGTCAGCAGCTCGATGCGGAGATGATGCCCTGGACGTCGTACGCCCGGATGTCGGACGACGAGATGCACGCACTGTGGGCGTATCTGCAAACGCTCCCACCTACCCCGACTCCAAAATAGGATCTACCCCTAGCCACCGGCGTGCTGTCCCCGGAATCGTTCGTGGATTGGACGCGAGCGCCGTGGATTGCACGCCCAAGCGCTTGTCTGTGCACCCTCGAGTTCTCTACAATCTTCGAGTGCTCTTCGAAGCACCCGGGCTTTTTTGACCGAACGAAACACAACTCGAGAATGCTCCCCAGATCTCCCGGTTCGCGGGTTCGGAGCTCACGGAGGAAACATGAAGCTTGCCACGACGTTGATCGCGCTTGCCGTGATTCTCGCCGCACCGATCGCGAAGGCTGAGAGACTCGCCCAGTCCGGTACGGTGATCATCGACCTCGATACCGTGGAGCGCGACGGCGCTCAACTGCCCGATCGCGGTACGTCCAACATCCTCGTCAATGCCGGCTTCGAGGATGGTTCGCTTCCTCCGTGGACGACGAACAACTGGACCGTGACCAGCGCCGATGCCCAGTCCGGCAGCTTCTCTTGCGAAGACCTCGGCAACTTCTGGGTCCGGCAGGACTTCACCCCGGTGGACGTGACCACGGTCTCGTCGGTCGGCTTCTGGTCGAAGCAGCCGGAGCAGGCGCTGCAGGCGGTGGACTTCTACTACAGCGCCAGCGATTTCGATGAGTTCGTCATCTTCCCGTTGGCTGACTGGTCCTACTTCGACGTCACGTCGCAGCTCCGTGGGTCCGGCAACCTCCAGGCGATCCGGATCTGGGGATACTCCGGCGGCGGTCCGGATCCGGACCTGACGCGGATCGATGACGTGGTCGTCGAGGCTGACGTGCCGACGCCGGTCGTCGAGTCCTCCTGGGGACGCGTGAAGGGACTCTATCGCTGAGCGAGTTCGTACGACTCTCGCGTGACCTGCGTGGGGCACCTCCTCCCGGACGGTGACGATCGCAGACCAGCGGTGAGCTGAGAATCGAGGGGTCGCTCCGGCGGCCCCTCGCTCGTTCCGCCCTCGTGTCCCTCGCTCCCGCTCGCCCACGTTCGTTCCCCATCGCTGTTACATCACCCTCATCTCTCCGCCGCGTTCGGTTTTGCGAGCTCCCTGCATTGTCACTCCGGAACCCCGGCGGCCACGATCCGGCACGCCCGCACGGAATCAGGAGGAGACGATGCACGACCGAACCCACGCCGCCACGCTGCCGACCCTGCCGACTGCACCCGGCGATACGTCCATCCACGGCGGACGTGAGCATATCGTCCCGAAGCGGAGTGCGCCTGGATCACACCTCACGCGAGTAGCCGGCGTCGGATCGATGCTCTTGATCGTCATCGGTGCGATCGTGGGGCTCGGACTCCTCCCTCAGCAAGCACGCGCGCGCTCCGCCAACGGCATCCACGTGCCGACCACAACCAACTTCTGCGGGGCCGACGAGGTCGTCATGGACGTGACCATCTGCAATGAAACCGACTCGGGCCAGTTCTACTGGATGGTGTTCGAAGACGGGGGATCTTTCCCCGGATGCGAGCTGGGGATCGTGCCCCAGGCCGAGTTCCTCCGCCCCAATCCCATCTTCGTCGCCCGCGGAGCCTGCGAGACGATTCCGATTCTTGTGCAACGGCCGGATGAGCTCGACTCGTTCGGCAGCGTCTGCTTCTGGATCAGCTTTCACCCGTCCGAACAGGGTGGCGTGACCTGGATCGGCGGCTCCCTGATCGACAAGCTGCTTTGCTTCGACTGGTACTTCGAGGAGGCCGTGCGTTTCCTGCACCCGTTGGAGCCGATCGCGTTCGATCTCCTGATCACCAACTACGGCAACCAACCGTTCGACCTGCCCTACCTGCTGGAGGCGCGCGATCCCAACGGTGAGCGTGACTTCGACGTGATCGCGATCAACGGCGAGGATCCGGGACAGCAAGTGTTCGGCAGCATCTACGTTCCGGAGGGAGAAACCATGCCTCTCTCCATGGAAGTGGAGTGGCTGCAACCCGGACTCGACGGCTACTACGACCTGGTTATCCTCACGGAAAACACGTTCGAAGACCTAACCTCCAAGGGACTCCACCTGGTCATCGAAGCGCCCCCCGCCTCGACGCCAGAAGCCGATGCCGAGATCGCAGACGGACTGCGCGTCGCCCCCAACCCGTCGCGATCGGGCATCCCGGTACGCCTCGAGTTCGCGACCGAGGTCGACGCCGCACCCATTGCGGCCACGAGC
>JAGQHR010000384.1 GCA_020431745.1 Candidatus Eiseniibacteriota bacterium | reverse complement strand
GGTCCGGAAGAGCCGATGGATCTCGGTGGTGTCGCCCATGCCGGCCGTGGCCGCTCGCGCGCCGGCCGAAGCTCCGTTCGTGGCGGTGCCGTTGCCGAACGCAGATCCGCCGGGCGCGCCGTTCCCGGAAGGCGACGGGGACGAGCCGGGTGAGCTGGTGACGGCTGCGGCACCGTCGCTGCTCTCGAGCGGGGTGAGCGTGAGCCGAAGGGCGCCGCTCGCGCGGGAGACCGCGATCTCGACGGCTCCGGTCGAGGAGGCGAGGCGGGCGGTTTCGGTTCCGTCCGAGCCCTCGGCGAAAACCGGGCCATCTTCGCGGACGCTCTCGAGCATGCGTTCCAGCTGTTCCGGCGTCACTTCCTTGGCGGTCACCGGATGCCGGCTCCCGCCCTTCAGAAGCGTCACCTTCTGGCCCGCCTCCATGACGAGACCGTCCGCCTGGTGCTTGAACAACGCATCGATGAACTGGTCGATCTGGGCCACGCTTCCCCCTATGCCTTGGGACTTGCCTTGACGATATGGCGACGGTTGATGAAGCACACCCGATCGTGGTCGCGCACGATGAGGAAGCGTTCATCGAAGTTCAGGACGTCCTGCAGCCTTCGCTGAGCCGGTGGCAACACGTAGGCGATCGTGCCCTGGAGGCTGCTGCCGTCGCTCAGGTGGACGTCGATGTCGAGACGGAGCACCTGGTCGAGCTCGGAGGCCGCCTCGTCGAGGGTGTCGTCCCCGAACTCGAAGTGGGCGTCGACCTCCACGTAGAGGAGGCTCTCGACGTTCAGTACGACGAACTCGTCCTCGATGGTCTTCGCGGGGAGGAAGGCATCCTGGCCGTTGAGCAGGTCGCTCAGCCGCTCGTAGCCGCTGTGGGCGCGGGCGTGCTCGCTGAGGAAGAGCGTCATGACCGACTTGCTGGAATCGGGGAACGCGATCTTCGCCTCCACTTCCAGCTTCGGCACACTATATAGATTGTTCACTCGACCCTCCGTCCGCGGCACTCGTGCGATCGTGCAGATGAGGAACTGCTGCCCACCGCGAATCCGAATCGATCCCACGGCGTCATCTAGATATCGCCCCCTGGAACGGTTTTCCCCAGACTTGGATCGAACAGCAGGGCAGGTTTGCTAAATTGTTGCCGGGTAGGCTGTTGATGGATGCCGCGACTTGCTCCGACGCGCTGGGATGTGCCTCCGGTCTGGGGATCCTCCCATCCCGTCGCGGTTCGCCGGCACGCGTCCGCGTACGTCGTACGCGATGGTGGCCGCGATCCTGGCCCGGGAGCGCGCATTTGGGCTAAACTTGGCCCCGCATCGTGCACTGTTCGTCCACTCGTGGGGCTCGCCCCGCGCCTACCCATGGAGATTCCCTAATGGTACGAGTGTCTCTTGCTTCCCAGCTTCGGCTGGCTGCCCTCGGCATGGCCTGCGCAGGAGCGGCGTCGCTTGCGTTTGCCCCCTCCGCGAGCGCGTTCCGTCCGAACGAGGCTTCGCTGCAGCTGGAGATCCTGCCCGGAACGGAGCAGTTCCAGTTCATGTACCGGTCCGCGGACCTCGCGAACGACGCGGACGTGCAGAGCTACACGGCGCAGCTGCATGGCGAGCTGGGCTCCGCATGGAAGGTCACCTCATGGAACCAATATTCCGGGACCGCCCGCAGTGTGCAGGGCCCCGGCATCGTCCTCGCGTCCGAAGGCTTGGCCTCCGCTTCTGAAGACCGGGTCGAATCTCTCGCGCGGGGTTTCATCGCCGAGCACGCGGCCCTCTTCGCGACGGACGGCAGCAATCTCGTGCTCCAGAAGATCGGCCACGGAGCGGAGCGCTGGGGGGTCATCTTCCAGCAGCAGCTGGACGGGGTGACCGTCCAGGGCACGCAGGTCATCCTGGCGATGCACGACAACGGCCGTCTCTTCGCCTTCGGTTCTGATCTGTATCCGGACGTCTATGTTCCGTTCGCCGATCAGGTGGATCTGGTCGCGGCCCGGCAGATCGCGCGGGATGCGGTGCCCTACGATCCGACGCTCGAGTACGAGATCGGTCCGGATGCGCGGGTGATCGTGCCCGTGATGCACGGCCGCGGAGACATCGACTACCACATGACCCACCGGACGGACGTTCCGGTAAGGGAGCCTCTGGGCGTCTATCGCACCTGGGTCGATGCGGTGACGGGGGAAATCGTCTATCGCGAGAACCAGGTCGAGTTCGCTTACGAGGGTACGACCTCCGGTGACGTCGAGGTCTTCAGTCCCTGCGACGGAGATTCGCCCGACACGCCGCATCCTCATATGACGGTCAACATCGACGGGGTCGGCAGCGTCGACACCGACGACGACGGGAACTTCTCGATCGCCGGCAATGCGGGGACACGGAACTTCAACGCCGCCTTCGACGGTCCCGACTTCAACGTCAACTGCAACGGCTGCGGCGGGGACGCCGTGTTCAACGGCACGATCGATCCCGACACGCCCGAGGCGATCTACTACGACGTCGCAACCTTCCGTCCGGACGAGCGCGATGCCTTCCACTTTTCCAATCGCATCAAGCTGTACGTCCAGGGGATCGACCCCGACTTCACGCAGAACAAGTACACCGTCAACGTGAACGTCTCCGGCTGCTGCAACGCCAACTGGAACGGGACCGTCGTGAACTTCTATCGCGAGGGCTGCGGTTGCGCGAACATGGCGCGTGTTTCCGACGTCGTCGTCCACGAGTTCGGTCACGGAATCCAGAACTGGTGTCTGGGCGGCGGTCAGGGCCCGCAGGGCTTGGGCGAGGGGAACGCCGACATCACCTCGACGTTCAACAACGACAACTCCATCGTCGGAATCGGCGTGACGGACTGCGTCTCGGGCGCCCGCTACTGCGACAACGCTCTCGTCTATCCCGACGATTTGAACGGCCAAGTCCACCACGACGGCCAGATCATCTGCGGATTCAACTGGGACGTCCGGCGCAACCTGATCTGGACCCTGGGCGGTACGGAGGCCAAGGCCCATACGGCCGAGCTCTGGCACTTCGCCCGCAAGCTGTTCATGACGTCGGCGAACAACCAGCCGGACCAGGCCGAGCGCTACATCTGGGTGGACGACGACAACGGCAACCTCGACGACGGCACGCCGAACTACGACCAGATCTGCGCCGCCCGCGACAAGCACGGCTACGGTGAGTGCGCTCCGATCATCGTGGGAGTCGAGGGTGACGAGCCCGTCGGTGCCAGCCTCGGACTTCGTCTGTTCTCGGCGAATCCGAACCCGCTCGGCGCCTCGACCTCGATCCGCTACTCGCTGGCGAGCGACTCGCGTGTCGAGCTGGCGATCTATGACGCCGGCGGCCGCATCGTGCGGACGTTGGTCGACGAGGCCCGCAGCGCGGGGCAGCACGTCGCGGACTGGGACGGCAAGGACGCGGACGGCAACGCCGTCTCTTCCGGAACCTACTTCTATCGTCTCCAGGTCGGCGACTGGCAGCAGACCCGCAGCCTGACGGTCGTGAAGTAAGAAGAACGACGACTCCCGAGTGCCGGCCGCCTGGCGCTCGGGAGTCCTTTCCCCGGCACCCCGATCACTCAGCCGCCGATCCGCGCCAGCTCCGCCGCCAGGTCGGCGATCTCGTGGTGATAGCGCGGCCAGTCCGCTTCCGGCACGATCGTCTCGCAGTCGCGGATCAACGAGTCCGCGGCACCCCTTGACTCGTCGGAATGGTCGAGACGGGCACGCGCGACGGCCACGCGCGCTTCCTCCAGGCGCAATCCCGCCCGCGGAACCGGAAAGTCGATCGATTTCAGGTACCCCTCGGCCTCCTGCAACCGTTCGTCCGCGCGATCGAGCCAATCCTCGTCGCCGGCGGCGCGCGGTAACCCGACCTCGGCGTGGATCCGGTTCCAACGCGCCTCCAGGATGGCGAGACGCAACAGCTCCCGGGTCTGGGTCGAATCGACGCACGTCCATGCCGGGTCCAATGCCTGCCGGGCCGCCGCGAGCTCTTCGCGCGCCTGTGCGCGGTCGGGAACGAGGGTGGCGCGGAGAAGGCGGGTCTCCGCGATCACGCGCTGCGTGGCCGCATGGGACTGCGGATAGACCCGAGCATCGCACCAGGGGAGGACACGGCGGGCGTACGCCAAGGCCGAATCAGTGTCGGAGAGAGACCGCGAAAACTCCGCCTTGATCAGGTAGCCGCGACTGTAGTCGCGTAGAAAGGCGGAGTACGGGTCACGAACGTCTCGGAACTCGACCACGGTGTCCGCAGCGGCCAGAAAAAACAGACCGTACCTCACCGTCTCGATCGAATCGACGACAGCGCCGTAGCGCATCCATGCCGAGCCGTATCCGTGCAGCGTCATTCCGAGCCCGGGATTCTGGTTCGGGTCGATTTTCTTCTGCTGCTCGTG
>JAGQHR010000383.1 GCA_020431745.1 Candidatus Eiseniibacteriota bacterium | reverse complement strand
GAACGGAATGGTTCCGAAGTCGCCGTACAGCACGTCCTGCGCCACCGCGCCGCTCGCTCCGAAGTGATTCTGGAGCACCGTCTGATAGACCGCGCGATAGTCGTGCTGGATCAGCAGGTTGCCGTTCGGATCCAGGTTCGTCAGATCGGGATTGGTACCGAAGACACCGCCCGCAACCGGATCACCGACCGCGAGCATGGGCGCCGCCGTCCCGTGATCGGTGCCGAGGCTGCCGTTCTCGCTGACCCGGCGACCGAATTCCGACTGAGTGAGCACCAGGACGCGCTGGGAGAGTCCCTGATTGCGAAGATCGTTCAGGAACGCGGCGACCGAGCTGCCCACGCTGCCCAGGATCTGGGCGTGCGAGGCCGCCTGCTGGGCGTGGGTGTCGAATCCGAACTCCGCGGTGAGGAAGATCGGCGTCCCCAACCCGCCGCTGATGAGCCGGGCCACGATCTCGAGCTGTCCGCCCAGCGTGGACTGCGGATAGACGACGGTGTTGGTGCCGTTCTCGCTGGCGTTCTGGATCGCCGCCGCGTACTCGAACGTGTCCTGATCGATCTCTCGCACGTAGGTAAGCTCGTCGCCACCGCGCGTGTCGGGCAGCTCGTCGCTCCATTCGCCGGAGTAGCTGCCGTTGACGAGCGCGAAGAAGGTGCTCGGATCGTCGACGATCACGCCGGTCACGCCCCGATCTCCCGTGAGCGGGATCCGATGCGCCAGGGCCTGCTGGAGCGCGAAGGGGCTTTCCGGCTTGAGATCGGGGAACTCGGGATAGAGCCGCTCCAGGAAACGGGCGAGCCATCCGGTGGAGATCACCGCTTCTGCGGAGGACCCGCTGAACCAGATGTCCGTCCCCCGGAAGTGCGAGAGGTTCATCGACGGATATCCCACTCCCTGGATGACCGCGAGCTTGCCTTCCGTGTGGAACGCCTGCAGCGGAGCGAGCGAGGGATGGAGCCCGGTCCCGTTGGCGATCGGGACGACCTGGTCCGCGGGGATCGCCAGATTGGGCCGCACCTGGTAGTACACCGGATCGAGATAGGGCGGGACCATGTTGATTCCGTCGTTACCGCCGCTGAGATTGACGAGCACGAGGATCTGCCCGGCCAGCAGATCGGAGGCGGCCTGCGCCGTGGCGGGATCGAGCCAACCGCCGTGCCGGAGGAACGACGGGACCAGGAGACCGGCCGCGGAATACTGGAGCGTTCGCTGCAGAAAATCACGTCGCTTCATGGTCGCTCTCCCTCACTTCAGCTGAAAGTCCGGCAGCCGCATCGTCAGACGGAAGAGAGCGCGCAGCTGCTGGGTCGCGTTCGGATCGTTGATGTTCCACTCCCACGGCTCGGCACCTTGGAGAAGCTCGTCGAGCATCCGATTGGCCACGAGCTCGGTCGGTTGGAATCCGAAGAACAACGCCGCGGTGTCGGAGACCACCTGGTACGGGTCGTTCGGATCCTGGAACTGCTGCGCGAGCGCCTTCACGTTGGCCTGCATCGTGATCGGATACCCGAGGACGATCCCGTCGATCAGTCCGACGTCGAGCGTCTTGCGCCAGGGCAGAGTGTAGGAGTTGACCCAGGTCCGGTAGCCCGGCCAGCCCGCCACATTTGGCGGCTGAAAGAGGATCTGGTCGTACACGAACATCGAGTAGGTCACGAAGACGGACTGGTTGTCCTCCGGATCGGAGAGGTCGAGCATCGGCCCCATCCCCAGCATCCGGATCAAACCCGCGTAGTGATCCACCCCGTCCTTGATCACGGAGCCGCGATAGTCGATGTCGAAGAAGTGCTCGCTGAGGAAGATCTGCCGCAGGACCGGCGCGATCTGGTAGTCGTTGTCACGCAGGGTCTGGGCCAGTCCGTCGAGGAGCACGTCGTCGGGATACTCGTCGACGTACCACTTGTAGAGCTTCCGGCAGACGAACCGCGCCGTTTCGTCCTGCTGGAAGATGATGTCGATGATGTCGTCCCCGTCCCAGAAACCGCCCTGACCGAGGAACACCTTGTAGCCGTTGTCGTGCCAGGCCGGATTGAAGGCCGAGGTCACGCCGTCCGTAGTGTAGTACCCGGTGAAGGCACGCGCGGCGGCCACCACATCGTCCTGGGTGTAGTGATCCACGCCGAGCGTGAAGAGCTCGAGGAGCTCGCGGGCCCAGTTCTCGTTGACGTTCCCGGCCCGGTTGTACTGTCCGTCGAGCCAGAGGAGCATCGCCGGGTCATAGGCCACGTTCCGGGTGAGCTCCCGAAAGCTGCCGGTCGCGTAGTCCCGGAAGAGATCGTTCTGGATGTACATCGACTGCGGAAACAGCACCTTGTCGATGCCGGTCGCGAAGTGGTCGTGCCAGAAGAGGACCATGCTCTCCGTCACGCTCGTCTGCTGATCGACCATCACCTCGGACCACCAGAGGCGCAGCAGATCGCCGCGCTCACGATAGAGGGCGATGAGAGAGTCGATCTGCGCTTGCGGCCAGCCGCGGGTATCCGGCACCGGCTCGGTCGCCCACGCCCCGGGGGACGACGGTGGGAACCGTGGCGCGAGCAGCAGGTCGACCGTGCCGGACAACCCGGTGGTCGCCGCGGTCTCGACTTCGGACCACTTCGGTCCGATGACTGCACGATGGAGCAGATGCGCGGCTTCCTCGTGCCCGAACGCACCCGCGTAGGGTGTCCAGTCCGTGGTCGTCCCGCGCGAACCCGTGCTCCTCGTGGTCGACGGCTCGCCTCGGAATGCCGGCTTGGTCTCCCGGTGGGTGCCCAGCGTCGCTTCCGCCGGCGGGAGCGACTCCTCGGCACGCTCGAGCACGCGCCGCAGCTCGGAGATCTCTTCGCCCGGTTCGGCGGCGCAGGCGGAACGGCTCGGCGCGAGCATCGACATCCCGACCAGGAAGAGCGCGAGTGCCGGGGGCGCGAGCAATGAGGTGAGACCGGACTTCGGGACAGATCCCATGGGTGTTCTCCCTCTGCGCAGAATGGATCTCGATCGTCTGCCCGTGGCGGAGCCCGGGTTCGTCGGCGTCTCGAACCGGTGTAGCACGAGCAGTGCCGAAGAAGAGAATGCAGAGAGTCTATGGATGCGCGAGACCTCGGTCAACCGCGGAACCCCTCGGCGCACGCCGTCTTGCGCGCGACGCGGAGTGGAGAGGGCGGAGGGGTTGCAGGACCGCGACGCGACGCGATCCGGGCGCAGCCGTCCGACGTCCGCGGTGCAATCGACGCAGGTGTGTCCATACTTCACGGCGTTACTTCACGGCGTTACTTCACGGCGTTGCTTCCGGACTACTCTGCCGCACCGCGTTCCTTCTCGGCGTTCCTTCTCGCCGTTTCTTCACGGCGTCACGGCGCGGCGTCACGTTGAAGCGTCGCTCTACCCCATCCGGAACGCTGCGCCATGGTCCGCGTCAAAGCGCCGTCCATCCTCCGTCGACCGCCAGGATGTGCCCCGTGACGTAGGACGAGGCTCGCGAGCAGAGAAAGACCGCCGCGCCCGCCATCTCCTCCGGCAGCGCCGGACGACCGAGCGGGGTCCTGCGACGAATCTCGGCGCCGACCGCGGGATCGTCCAGCGTGTGGGCCGTCATCTCGGTGCGCACGTAGCCGGGCGCGATCGCGTTCACGCGGATGCCGTGGCGCGCCCACTCGACTGCACAGGTGCGCGTGAGCTGAACCACCGCTCCCTTGCTCGCCGCGTAGGGCGCGGACATCGGATCCGCCACGAGACCTGCGAAGCTCGCGAGGTTGAGGATTCGGCCCTCGCGTCCCGTCGCGATCCACCGGCGCGCCACTTCACGCATACCCCGGAAGACGCCTTCGACGTTGAGCGCGATCATTCGCTCGAGATCCTCGTCGGGATAGTCCTCGGCCGGAATGCGCGCGCTGATGCCCGCGTTGTTGACGAGGATGTCGATCGATCCATACCGGCGTTCGGCGTCGGTGCAGAGTGCGGCGATCTGCGGCGTGCTCGTGACGTCCGTCGCGACGCCGCTGGCCTCGAGTCCCGCCGAGCGCAAACCCTCCGCGGCCTGCTGTGCGCGCGCCTCGTCGATGTCGGCGAGCACGACCCGGGCTCCGGCCTGTCCCAATCCGCGCGCGATGGCCAATCCGATGCCACGGCCACCGCCGGTCACGATCGCGACGTCTCCGTCTAGCGAAAACAGCGTGCGGAACTCCTCCGGTCGATCGTCTCGTTGCTCGTCGGGTCGTCCCAGATGCGCCATCGTTCCCCCGCCTCCTACCAGCTCGCGACCGCCGTGGCGCCCCGGATGTCGGGACCGGCGTACACCTGGCCCTTGCCTTAATCAGCGATCCTGATATTGTGTTTCTTGATGAGCCGACTGCCGGGCTTGATGTGGAAGGCAGAATAGCACTCCACGACCAAATCCGCAAA
>JAGQHR010000382.1 GCA_020431745.1 Candidatus Eiseniibacteriota bacterium | reverse complement strand
GGCGGCGTGCTTCCCCAGGTCGAAGAGATCGTCGAAAAGGTCCGGCTGGGGATGACGAACGGGCATCCCGCGCGGATGCGGAAAGCGGCAGACGCCTCCGTGTCCGAGGCTCAGGAAGGAGCTCGCAAATGAGCAACGCGTTGTACACCCATTTCGAGAGGCACGCGCACGGGGAGGGGCTCAAAGGATCGAGCACCCACTACTGCCCCGGCTGCGGCCACGGACTGGTCCACAAGATGCTCGCCGAGACGCTGGACGAGCTGGGCGTCGCCGATCGGACGGTGACGGTCTCCCCCGTCGGCTGCGCGGTCTTCCTCTACTACTACATGGACACGGGCAACACCCAGGCGGCGCACGGACGCGCGCCCGCGGTGGCGGTCGGGCACAAGCTAGCCAATCCAGACTCCATCGTCGTGAGCTATCAAGGCGACGGCGATCTCGCGTCGATCGGTTTGACGGAGATCATCCATTCGGCGCAGGTCGGGCTTCCTATCACCGTGATCTTCGTCAACAACGCGATCTACGGGATGACCGGCGGCCAGATGGCCCCGACCACGCTCCCCGGGCAGCGCACCGCGACCACGCCGGGTGGACGGGGCCGGATGGAGGGACCGCCGCTCCGCGTATCGGAGATGCTGGCCTCCCTCGATGGACCGGTGTACATCGAGCGGGTCGCCCTCTATGACCAGAAAACCCGCAAGCGGGCGCGGCAGGCGATCAAGAAGGCCCTGCTCCACCAGGTGGAAGGCCGGGGGTTCGCTCTGGTCGAAGTCCTCTCGGAGTGCCCGACTCATCTCGGCAAGAGTGGTCAGGAAGCCGAGGCCTGGGTCCGCGACGAAATGACGAAGGTGTTTCCGCTGGGCGTCTACAAGGACGAAACGCGGGATCCCTGGTGGGATCGGCCGAAGCCGAGCTTCGAATCCGAACCTCTGGACGAGATCCTGGCGCGGGCGGCCAAGTCGAAGTTCTCGGAGACCCCGCCACCGTTCGCCACGGAGCTCGACCCGGAAGACATCTCCCTCAAGCTGGCGGGCGCTGGAGGAGACGGTGCGCAAACCGCGGCGCTGCTGCTGACGAAGGCCGCGGTGCGTTCCGGGTTCGACGCCACCCACATCCCGAGCTACGGCCCCGAGTCGCGGGGTGGCACGTCCTATGCGGACGTCCACATCGCCCGCGAGGAGGTCCATTCGCCCGCAGCCCCCAACCCACACGTGTTGGTGGCGTTCAACGCTCCCAGTGTGGAGAAGTTCGCGCCGACCGTCCGTCCGGGCGGCGTCATCATCTACGACAGCAGTGTGGTGTCGACCCCACCGACGCGCACGGACGTCAAGATCCATCCGGTGCCGATGAGCGAGATCGCGGTGGAGCTCGGACAGCGCGTGGTCAAGAACATGGTCGCGCTGGGAGCGCTCCAGGCGGCGACAGGCATCCTGCCGGCGGCTACGTTGGTCAAGGTGCTGAACGAGAGCCTGGCGCACAAATGCGCGCTGATACCGGTCAACGACCACGCCTTCGACTGGGGGATGCGGGCGGTGCGCGACCACATCACCCATCTCGACTGATCCAGCCTGCGCAGTCCTCTGGCGAGAGGATCACGACTCATCGCGAGGACGGCATCGGTTCGACCGCACGCGCACGATAGGGACCGCATCGGCGATACGGCGAGAGCCCCCGGAGGTGTCCGGGGGCTCTACTTTGTCCGGGCGAAATCGCCCCAAGAGGAAAGCCCCCGGCCGAAACCGGAGGCTCATCGCCGCGGTGCGCCGTCGGGGTTGCCCCCGCAGCGCACCGCAATCCGATGCCGAACCGACTAGAACTTGAACCGGGCCGAGATCGTGTGCATGTCGTCGAAGAAGCTGTCCACCGACTGGAAGGCGTAGTCCACGGAAACCGTGCCGCCGCCCAGCGGGAGGTTCAGCCCCGCGCCGAAGCTCGGTCCGAACAGATAGTCGTTTTGGTCCGCGTAGGCGTACCCGCCACGAAGGCTGAGCAAGTCCTGGTAGTTGTACTCGACACCGCCCCGGAACTCATCCTTCGAGAAGTTATTGCTCTGGTAGGTGCCGTAGCCCATGACCTGGTTGTCGCCGCTCGTCCACGCCGACATCTCCCCACCCAACTCGAAGTAGGTCGGAAGGTCGAAGGCCGCGGACTGCGTCCGGAGTACGCGCGGTCGTGAGTTCGGGCTCGAGCCCGGGATCTGGACGCTGTGCTCGAGGTTGGCGCCGTCGAACGCCATGTCCGGTCCCAGGTTCTTCATGACGAGGCCGAACCGCGCGTTCCGCCACGGCAGGTCATAGTGGAGCCCCATGTCGAAGGCGACTCCCTTGGCATGCACGTCCAGGATGGACTCGTTGATGAAGTAACCGGTGGCACCGAAGCTGATCGCATCGGTGAGATACCGGGAAGCCGTGAGGCCGATCACCGCGAAGGTGAGGGTCTCGACCTGTCCGGTGCCTTCCGGCGCGTCTTCGGTCGTTACGATCAGATCGCCGAGGTCGAGGACCTTCGCCGTGAACGCCAGCGATCCCCAGTCCATCTTGCTGGACAGAGCGAGGTAGCGGACGTTGATGTCCGCGATGTAGCTGGTGTTGCCGAAGTACGCCTCGACACCCTCCGTCGAGGCGAGCCCCGCCGGATTGTAGAACACAGACTCCAGCCCGTGGTTGGAGGCAACGGTCGCACCCGCGAGGGCGATGCCGCGCGTTCCCACCGGGATCCGGAGCTCCTGGGCGCCCGCGGTGCCGATGCGCCGGTCGGTACCGGCCTCGGCCTGCGTCGCGAGCGCCACCAGTCCGAGGACCAAGGTAGCTAGATAAATCCGCTTCATCGTGAAACTCTCCTCGTTCGCGTGGAATCCGTTCCCCACTAGAAGAAGTTCAGTCGTTCCTTCTCCATGAAGATCGCCATTTTACCGTTCATGGTGCCGACGACGCGTCCGCCTTCCTTCGCTTCGACGTGATAGATGTACACGCCGCTCGCTACCGGGAGGCCCTGATTCGTCAACAGGTTCCACTCCATGATCGAGCTGGGTCCGGGGTCCTTCTCCAAGGTGCGAATCAGGTCACCGGCCAGGTTGAAGACGCGAATCGTGCACTCGCGTGGGCAGTTCGTGAACTTGATCCGACGCGCGAACTGGCTGATCTCGTACGTGGACTCGTTCCGGTACGGGTTGGGCACCGGAAGCACGCGCTTGAGGTCGTTGTCCAGTCGAGCGGTCTCGAACGACACGCCCTTCGTTTCGATCCGGAACTTGTCGATCGCGGTATTGGGCTTGGTCGTCGAGAACTGGATCACCGTCCCCTCCGAAGGAAGGATCGGGTCGGGATGGTCCTCGGTGCCATCGGAGGCGAAGATCATCCGCGCGAAAAGCTCATCCGTCGTGGGATCGTTGTCGATCGTTCCGTCGGCCGCGTCGGCGACGAACTCGTCGTACGTCGCGACCGTCGGATCGAACCGGTAGGCATAGCACCAATCGGTCGCCGGCCACCCGGTGAACACGTCGGTGTAGTTTCCGATGTCGTAGACCCCCGGCGTACCGGCTTCATCGCCCGTTCCCGTGAAGAGGATCGCGATCAAACGAGTCTCTTCACCCGAAAGCGGGTCTCGCTCGTAGAGGCCGAACGGAAGCGGCCCGATCTCGCCGCCGTCGAAGGCCCACCAGCCGATGTTGTCCGGGTCGTTGTCCCACTTCAGGATGACGTCTTTCGAGGTGAGTGCGGCTTCATCGCCACCGTCGCGGGTAAAGCGGCCTTCTGCGCCGTCGCCGCCGCCGGCTGACATGAGCCACTC
Organism: Candidatus Eiseniibacteriota bacterium; assembly: GCA_020431745.1. Lineage (GTDB taxonomy): Bacteria > Eisenbacteria > RBG-16-71-46 > CAIMUX01 > CAIMUX01 > JAGQHR01. Next base: position 598 of record JAGQHR010000382.1, on the reverse strand, counting down.
ACCGGTCGAGTTGAAGCTATGGAACACATCGTTGCCCGGGCCGCCGTGCGAATCCGGGGTGACGGGGTTCCCGCCGGAAATGATCTCGTCGACCATCGGCTGGGGGCGATCGTTGCGCTTCCATCCGGGGAGCGCGCCGATCACCTGCCAGAAGATCCCGTCCTTGGCGATGTATTGCCCGTTCCCACTGAGATTCCGCTGTTCGGACAAGACCGAACGCCCCGCGGTCGTAGCGAGGTTCCAGACCGGGACTGTCACCACCGTCGTGTCGCCGTCCTCGATGACCTCCTCCTCCAAGAAGTCGAACGTCACCTCGTAGGTGTCCCCGGTCGTCAGGCTCGGATCGACGATCGTCGCGATGACCTGTCCGTCGCTGCTGCCGGTGACGTGATCGGCCGCCAGAATGGTATCGGCGTCTCCGTCGAGGTAGCGGACACCCGCCGCTGCCCCTTGGGGCGTCACGGCGTGGACGATGAAGGAGCTCTCGAGCGCCTTCAGACCCGCGACGCCTTCTGGGTTGTAGGAATACGCCGTGACCAGGTAGTAGTACTCCTGTCCGTTCCGGAGCCCCTGGCCGTTGATGTAGTCCTCCCGGATC
>JAGQHR010000381.1 GCA_020431745.1 Candidatus Eiseniibacteriota bacterium | reverse complement strand
CCTCGTTCGCGTTCGCCCCGAGCGTCGTGCGCGCGAAGTAAACCCCGGTCGGCAACGCGCGGCCGTCCTGATCTGTTCCGTCCCAGACGATCTCGGATTGACCCGACGCGGGGATGAAGGCACGCACCTGCCGGCCGGTCACATCGAGGATGCGGACGCGTGCGATGCCAGCGCCGTCGCCCGAAGCGAGCGAGAGCACAGTGCGGGCTGCGAACGGATTGGGACTCCACGCCACCGACGCCGCGAACGACGCGCTCTCGCCCACGGAGGTCGTGCCGGCGCCGAGTGTGCCGTCGGGCCGGATCGCCTGCCCGTAGACGTCGGGGTTTCCGGATCGATTGTCTTCCCAAATCATGCGGGCCACGCCCTGCCCATCGATGGTCGCCGGGAGACGAGACTTCGAGCTGAGGTGCGAGGAAACTTCGACCGGCCCCCACAGCACGGCTCCGGCTCCGTCCACCCGATAGCCGAGGACGCGATCCATGTTGAACTGCCCCGTCGGCTCGTCGGCGAAGAAGACCATGGCGCCGCCGGCCCAGCCGACGACGTGCGGCGAGTAGCGAAGGGTCGGGCTCATCGGGACGGTGATGATGCCGTTGGGTCCCCAGGCGAGCGTGCCGTCGGAATCGATCTTCTGGCCCTTGATGCCGAACTGGTTCTGCGTGGTCGGCTCTTCGTTCCAGAAGACGATCGTCTCGTCCGCGACCGGGTCGTAGGAGAAGGACGGGTTGAGATGGTAGTTGGCGAGTTGCGCGGTCACTTCGATCCCTTGGTGGGACCAGACCTCGGTCCCGTCCGCGCGCAAGTGTTGCACGAGACTGTTGTAGAGGTTCGATGCGCTCCGGTGCCAGCAGAACACGGCGCCGCCAGCACCATCCGGCTTGCCCAACGGCTGATACGCGATGGGCAGGGACACCGTGTCGTAGACGACGACCGGACCCCACACGGTGCTTCCGTCCGTGGCGATTCGGATGGCCCGCAGGTGCCGCGGGGCGAGGAAGGTGTCGATGTCACGCACGTAACCGACGATCACGCTCCCGTCGTTGCTGGGAACGACCAGCGGAAACCCGGGGGATTCGCCCGCCGCCGTGACGATGTCGATGCCGCCTGCTGCGAAACGCACGGTCCCGTCCGGGGCGATCCTCTGCATGCGCATGGAACCGTCTCCGGAATCCGGATAGTGAGCCCAGACGAAGACGAAATCGCCGTCCGAGGCCTCGGTCACCACGGGATTGGGCGTGTAGTCCGCCTCGAACGAAAGCTGAATCCCGTCCGTTCCCCAGAGGAACGTCCCGTCAGACTGGATCCGATAGGCAAACGCGTCGAGGTCACCGCCGTCGCGCGTGTCGGTGAACGTCAGGACGGCGTTTCCCTGCGAGTCGGCGATCATGTCCCACCCGACGAGCGACGTGGACTGCGAGTGGTCGCTGACCAGGATCCCGTTATGCGGAAACATCTCGTTTCCCTGCGGGTCCAGTCGCTGCAGGTAGACGTCATAGCTGCCGGCGGCGAGGTCGAACCAGGCTATATACGTGTCACCCGAGGGCGTGACCGCGATCTTGGGCACGACCTGCTCACTGGCGCGGTCGGCGATGGCGTTGTTCTGATCGGGATCGGTCGACCAGACGGCCTGCGCGGCGGGGGGCACGACGGCGAAGGCGACGAGGGGAAGAGCCGCGAGCGACCATCCGAGGCGCGCCCGAAGCGATGAGCGGGACGACATGGGAATCCTCCAGATGCGATAGATGCACGACAAGGACCCGGAGCGTGGTTTCCAGAGGGACCGGGGTGGCTGAACGAGAGTCCGTCTCCGGATCGTCGGTTGGCCGCGAAGGGGAGGCGCCTGAAGATTGTAGGTCCCGGGGGACGGGGATGTCTAGGAACGTCCCTCAGGATGTCGATCACCGGCCTCTGGTAGACGATCGGGACGGCGCGTCGGTATTCGGTTCGCGCGATCTCCGACAAGCCACACGCCTGTTCCCGCAACGAGCCGTGGCGGGTCCCGCCTACTGTGAGATCACGACGAGACGTCGTGCGACCGACCTGGAGCCCGCCATGAGCCGACACCAGTAGACACCGTGCGGGACTCGCTCACCCATGTCGCCGAGTCCGTCCCAGACCAGCGTATGGGGTCCCATCGACATCCGGTCCCCCCGCACCAGGGCGCGGATCCGCTTGCCGCTGACGTCGAAAATCGCGAGATCCACAGGTCCACCATTGGACAGCCCGAACCGCAGCGTGGTCGCATCCGAGAACGGATTGGGCGCACAAGAAAGGAACAGCGTAGCGAGGGGCGCCGTGGTCCCGTTTCCCGGCAGGGAGGAGGTACCGTCGCAGCCCTGCCCGAACGCCCCGATGAGCCCACAACCTTCCATCTCCGGAAGACAAGGAGAGGCCGAGTCCACGGTGAAGCCCCCCTCGGCGGAGGGAGCCGATTCGCACGCGAGCGGGATGCAAAAGAGCGGATCGGCCGATTGGTTGTCACCATCCTCGAAAAGGAACTGCGCGACGGGATCACCGAAATCGACTCCCGAGACGTCTACGTCGGAACAGCCGCAGCTCACGATCGTGGAGGCAGAGCCCAACCAGATCTCTCCACCCTGTCCGGCCGGCTCCCCCGCACAGTCGCCCCAGATCACGGTCCGCTCGATCTCCAAGGAAACGGCGTCCTCGCAGCTGAGGCCTCCACCGTACTCCGCTGTGTTTGCGCTGAGCGTCGAACTCTCCAACCTCGGTGACTCCGAGAGCTGCGCGAAGTACCGAATGCCGCCGCCCGACTCGATCGATCGGTTGCCGGTGATCTGGGTGCCGCGGATGATGGCGGAGGAACTGCTGGAATTGACGCCGCCCCCCAAGGGCGCCTCGTTGTTTCGAATGACGCACTGGTCGACCAGCATCGCGGAGTGGAAGAGGTTGATCCCGCCTCCGTTCCGCTCCGCCACATTGCCTTCGATCACGCACCGACGAATGGTCGGCGAGGACTCGGCGCAGTAGACGGCACCACCGAATCGGCCTGTTCCCATCCCAAACGCCGCTCCGCCAGTGATCGTGATTCCCTCGATCACCGACCCGTCCCCCTCACCCGAGGTGAACGTGAAGCCTCGATGCGGTTCCCCGGGAGAGCCTCCACATTCAATGACGGAGGCGCCGGGATCGTCGCTGCGGGACCGTACCACGATGGCCTTGCCATGGAGGTCGAGATCGCGATTGCCTGGCCCGGCGAAGATCCCGTCGGAGAGCAAGACGGTATCTCGATCGGTGGCGATATCAAGTGCGGCCTGGATCGTGGGAAGGAATCCCGAGCCGTCGGGTCGGATCAACCATGTTGCCGGTGCCGGCTCTGCACACGCCGGATCCGGGTAGGCACCCATGGTCGGGCACATCGGGTCGTCGTTTTCCGATAGGCAGGGCGACCCGGACGACAAAGCGTAATCGCCGTGCGTCCAGTCGCAGAACAGCGGGCTTTCCGAGATGTTGCCACTTTGCCCTTCCTGATCGGCGATGCAGCCCGCCCAATCCCCGCCGGTGTTGCCGTAGATGTCCGAACACTGTGTGGTCACTTGGACAGCGCCTACGCACTCCACCGCGACGCCCTGATTGAAGGCCACGATGCTGTTGTCGATCGATCCCGTACCCAGGGTGAGGATTCGTGACCCTTGGTTGGCGACCACGGTGCAGTGATCCAGATGGATCTCTCCGAAATCGGCGGCCGCGTCCTGTATGTCCACGACCGGCCCCGGGCCGACGTTCTTCGCAATCGTCGACTCGGTGATCTCGAGGAGGATTTCGAGGGTAGAGATAGCGCTTCCGGTGAGCGCCGCATTCTCGAGGAGGAGACACCGGTGGAGCTGCGTGGAATACCCATCGGCGATCGCGCCGCCCCGCTCACCGGATCGATTCCCGGAGAACACACAGTCCGTGGCGATGAGACCGGCTTCTTCCGCATCGATCGCCCCACCTCGGCCGGTTGCCTCGTTGCACTCGAACGCGCACTCCGACATCTGGACGAAGACACCACCGCCCAAGCGGAGGGCGCCGCCACGCTGCGCCGTGTTTCCGATGAAGCGGCAATCGGAGAGTTGGACGGACGCATTGGGAGCAATCTGGAGCCCTCCCCCAATGGACGATCCGGTTCCGTTCTGTTCGAAGACGCAGGATGCCAGCGTGAGCGCATAGGCGGAGTGCAGGTTGGCCCCCTGGTCGTTTCCGACGAAAGCACAGCGGTCCACGTTCATCTGGCCGCCTTCGTTTCGGAATTCTGCGCCGAGTCCGTTCTCGCTGAAGAGGCAGTCCGCGACCGTGTAGACTCCCGGACCGTCGTCCTCGTGGAAGACGGCCAGACCAGTGGAGTTTGATGAGAAACGGCAGTGGGATACCTCACAGTTTGCGTAACATTCGCCAATGCGCAGCCCGGCTATGCCGTCATTGTCGACGAAAT
>JAGQHR010000380.1 GCA_020431745.1 Candidatus Eiseniibacteriota bacterium | reverse complement strand
CCAGAATCGTGGCAAGCTGCGTGAAGCCGCCGCCCGCCGAACTCAGCGCGCCGACCAGCGTGATCCCGGAGATCGCGTTGGATCCCGACATCAACGGCGTGTGCAAGGTCGCCGGCACCTTCGCGATCAGCTCGAAGCCGAGGAAGATGGACAGCATGAGGATGAAAGACAGGTAGACGACTTCCATTCCGCGTAGTCCCCTTTCGCTGCGAACCCCGTTCCTACCGGAACTTCTCCTGGACGACCTCTCCCTCGTGGGTCAGAAGCGCGCCTTGAATGACCTCGTCGTCGCGATCGAGCTTCCAGGTCTTGGTTTCCTTGTCCCAGAAGTCCCCGATCAATCCGACCACGTTGTTCGAGAACATCGTGCTGGAGTCCCGCGCGACGCGGGACGGGAGATTGCCCATCCCGACGATCTTGACCCCGTTCACGACCGTGACCTGATCGACCTGCGAACCTTCGACGTTGCCGCCGCTCTCGACCGCCATGTCGACGACCACCGCTCCCGGACGCATCTCGGTGATCATGTCCTTGGTCACGATGACCGGAGCCTTACGCCCGAAGACCTGCGCGGTGGAGATCACCACGTCGGAGAGGATGATCGCTTTCTTCATCGCGTCCCGCTGCATCGCGAGCTGCTGCGGCGTGAGCTCGCGCGCGTAGCCCTGCTCCGTCTGCCCGGTTTCCCCGAGGTCGATCTGGAGGAACTTGGCACCGAGGGACTGCACCTGCTCGGCCACTACCGGCCGGGTGTCGAAGGCCTCCACCCGGGCACCGAGCCGCTTGGCGGTGGCGATGGCCTGGAGACCGGCCACCCCGGCCCCGATCACGAAGACCCGCGCGGGCGGCAGGGTGCCGGCGGGCGTCATCATCATCGGGAAGATCCGGTCGAGATGATCCGCCGCCAGGATGACGGTGAGATACCCGGCCAGGTTGGCCTGGGAGGAGAGGACGTCCATCCGCTGGGCTTTGGTGCTGCGGGGGATGAGCTCCAGACAGATGCCGGTCACGCCCTGCGCCGCCAGCTTGGCCACCAGGGCCTTCTCGTTGAACGGATCGAGCAGGCTCACGTGGATGGTTCCCTTGTGCAGAGCCGCCACTTCGTCGGGCTGGGGTGGCCGCACCCGGACCACCATGTCGGAACCGAGCGCGTCGGCGCGCGATCCGATGGTGGCGCCCGCCGCCTCGTAGAAGGAGTCGGGGAACCCGGAGGCCTCCCCCGACTTGCTCTCCACCACGACCTCGAATCCGAGCTCCGTCAGCTTCTTGACACCCTGGGGAACCAGGGCGACCCGCTGCTCACCCGGTAAGGTTTCTGCCGGCACTCCGAGCCGCATTATGACCTCCCCTTCTCGTACGATGGCCGCGGGTCATGGTCGTCCCGAATCCCACCTCCGCGCCATCCGTGAACCTCCCGACACGAGTCCACGATCATCCGTACCGCACCCACTTGAGCAGCTCCGGCAGGTCCGGTCGCTTCCCGTACATGAGCAGTCCGACCCGGAAGATGCGGGCCGAGAGCCACATCGAACCGGCCACGGACGCGATCAGCAACGCCACGCAGAGCAGGATCTGCCAGGCCGGCGGCGTCAGCACCGTGATCCGGACCATCATCAGGATCGGCGCGAACAACGGGATCAGGGAGAGCACGGTCGTCACCGTCCCGTTCGGATCACGGATCGCCAAAAACATCATCATGAAGCTGATGAGGATCGGCATCGTCGCCGGGAGCTGCAGTTGCTGGGCCTCGGTCTCGGTCGCGACCATCGCCCCCACCGCCACGTAGATCCCCGAATAGAGCAGGAAGCCGAGGATGAAGAACACGAAGAACGAGACGATCATGAACGGGGACGGCGCGGCCTGCTGGATCTGGGCCATCACCGTCGACAAGCCACCCGGCAGACCCGAGCCCTGCGTGAGAATGAGCGCGCCGGCGAGGAACCAGATCGCCATCTGCGTCAGCGCGACCCCGGCCACCCCCAGCACCTTGCCCCCCATGAGCTGGAACGGCCGCACCGTCGACACCATGAGCTCCGCGGAGCGCTGGGTCTTCTCCTCCAGGGTGGTCCGGAGCGTCATCGCACCGAAGGCGAACATGCTGAAGTAGAAGAGGAAGCCGAAGACATAGGCGAGAAAGAAGGTATGTCCCTCGTCGGCGGTGGTCTCCCCTTCCCCCTTCACCCGAAAGGTGTGCAGCCCGGTGGGACGCATGATCTCCCGGACCTGATCGGGAGCGAGGTCGGATTGCTCGATCCGGGTCTCGCGCACCAGCTGATCCAGGGTCCGCCGCAATCGCATGTTGCGCTCTTCGTCGGCCACGTTCTTCGCATAGAAGGCGGCCTGCGAGTTCCCCTCCAACAGGTCCCGTCCGAGGACGAAGAATCCGCCGATCCGATCTGCGGCTACGTCCGCGGTGAGCTCCTGGACCGGATCGGACATCCCGGAAGCGGCCGGTTCGAGCTGGAAGAGTCGCGCTCCCGCTTCGTTGGTGTCGGCGAGCGCGGCGGCCAGCGGCGCGAAGAGCACACCGGTCGAGTCGACCACGACGTACCGCGCCGGCTTCTCCACGTCCACGTTCATGAGGACCGCGGGCAGCACCATGAGCAGGATCATGAGCAACGGAAAGAGCAGCGTCCCGATCACGAAACCGCGGGTCCGCACCCGGTTGAGGTATTCCTGGCACAGCACGATCCAGAGCTTGCTCATGCCTCACCCCCCTGCTGGCGCACCGTGTCGACGAAGATGCGGTGGAGTGAGGGCTCCATGAGCTGGAAGCGCGAAATCTTCACTTCGCGCACCGCGGCCTCCAGGATCTGCTGCGGCGCGACGCCGGCCGCCGGCCACATCTCCACGAAACGGCCGGTGTCGTCGAAGCTCTCGACGAGCGAACGGTCGCGGAAGAAGGTGGCCGTCCCCTGATACTCGACCTGGATCGCCTTCGTCCCCCGCTCCGCTTTGACGCGCTCGAGCGGACCGTCGAGCACCTTCTGTCCTTTGTTGATGAGGCAGATCGAATCGCAGAGCCGTTCGACCGTCTCCATCTGGTGCGTGGACAGGATGATCGTCATGCCTTCCTGACGGAGCTCCAGCAGGATGTCCTTGACCAGATCCACGTTCACGGGATCGAACCCGGAGAACGGCTCGTCGAGGATCACCGCCTCGGGCCGGTGGATGACGGTGGCGATGAACTGGACCTTCTGCGCCATCCCCTTGGAAAGCGACTCGATCTTCTGGTCCGCCCAGGACGCGAGATCGAAGCGATCGATCCACCGGTCGGCGTGGGCCCGCGCCTCGGCGGTCGCGACGCGCCGGAGCCGCGCGAAGTACACGAGAAGGTCCCGCACCTTCATCTTGCGATAGATCCCGCGCTCTTCGGGCAGGTACCCGATGCGATCGCGGCGCTGGTCGGGATCCTGCGATCCGAGCAGCGTGATGGTCCCGGTATCCGGCTTGATGATGTCCATCACCATCCGGATCGTCGTCGTCTTGCCCGCCCCGTTGGGTCCGAGCAGCCCGTAGATCGACGCGGACGGCACGGAAAGGTCCAGCGGATGGACCGCCTGCACTTCCGCGTATCGTTTGCTGACCCCCTCGATGCGGAGGGCTTCGGTCATCGCTCGCCTCCTCACTGCCGGTTCGCTCCCGGAGCGCTTCCAGGCAACAAGAGCCCAACCATAGGACGATCTGTCAGTGGTTTCCAGCCTCCAGCTTGCGCAGTCTCCCGGCCAGAAATCGGTCCTGGGGGTTCGCGGCGGCGGCCCGGTGGAGGCGCGACAGGAAGCCTGCCGGATCCTGCGCCATCTCGTCGGCCTCGACCCGATCCGCCATCTCTGCCGCGGCCGCGAGACCGGCCTCCGCCGCGTCGCCGAGACCGGCCTCCGCCGTGGCGGCGAGACCGGCCCCTTCCCCGGCGGACGAAAGCAGCCGGAGCCGATCGAAGCAGCTTCCCGCGTCGTAGGGCCGGCCCAGCTGGAGGTAGATCCTCCCCAGATTGGCCAACGCTTTCGCATCGCGCGGATAGGCTTGGAGGACCGCGCGCAGCTGGAGCACCGCCTCCGGAAGTCGTCCGGCTTCGGCGTAGAGACCGGCCAGATTGTTCCGGGCTTCGTAGTTCTCCGGATCGAGCTCCAGCGCCCGTTCGTACTCGCGACGGGCCGACTCGCGATCACCGTCGATCTGATAGGTGAACCCGAGATCGGAGTGGGCGTCGCTGTTGAAGTCGTGGGGCATCGCGGGCAGCCCGAAGTTGGACAGGGCGAAGACGACCAGGAAGACCGCCCCGGAAACGAACCAGCTCCGGGGTCGGTGCGCCGTCGCGATTCCGGCGAAGAGCAGCAGGATCGGCACGATCGGCATCCGGTAGCGCGCGGTGATGAAGAACGCGATGACGCTCATCGCGTAGAGCACCGTGGTCGCGAGCAGGAACCCGAGACCGGGGTTCG
>JAGQHR010000379.1 GCA_020431745.1 Candidatus Eiseniibacteriota bacterium | reverse complement strand
CGCGTTCCATCCCGGCCAGCCGGACAACCACGCGTGCATCACCGGCAAGCCGTTCCAGCAGGGCGGCATCCGTGGCCGCACCGAGGCCACCGGGCGCGGCGTGCAGTACGGCTTGCGCGAAGCCTTCTCCGACCCCAAGTCACTCAAGGAGATCAAGCTCGCTCCGGGACTCGCAGGCAAGAAGGTCGCGGTCCAGGGATTCGGAAACGTCGGCTACCACGCCGCGACGTTGCTGCACGACGAGGATGGCTGCACCATCGTCGGGCTCAGCGAGTGGGACGGATCCATCGTGAATCCGAAAGGACTCAACCCGCACGAGGTCCATCTGTGGCGCAAGGAGAAGGGCACCATCCGCGGCTTCCCCGGCGCCAAGACGATCGAGGATACGCGTGCGGTCTTGGAGGTGGAGTGCGACATCCTGATCCCTGCCGCGCTCGAAAACCAGATCTCGATGCAGAACGCGGATCGGATCAAGTGTCGCGTCATCGCGGAAGCCGCCAACGGTCCGACCACGCCGGGCGGTGAAGCGATTCTCCTCAAGAAGGACGTCTTCATCATCCCCGACATCTATCTGAACGCCGGTGGTGTGGTGGTCTCGTACTTCGAGTGGACGAAGAACCTCACGCATATGCGCTTCGGCCGGCTCGAGAAGCGGATCAACGAGATCGATCGTAACCTGCTGATCGGTGGCATCGAGAAGACGATCGGGCAGACGTTCGACAATTCCACGCGCCAGAAGCTCACCCACGGCGTCGACGAGGCGGTGCTGGTGCGCTCCGGTCTGGAAGAGACGATGACCTCGGCCTATCGTGAAGTGCGCGAGCTCTTCCTCAAGCGGAAGAAGATCCACGACATGCGGACGGCGGCGTTCGTCTGCGCGATCGAGAAGGTCGCGGCGTCGTACAAGTCGCTCGGCGTCTGGCCGTAGGGGATGCGGGAAACCGGGTCCGGGCGAGGGGCGTCACTCCTCGCCCAGGCCGACCGCGCGACTCCGGCCCCGTCCGGACGTGACGGCTGGCGTTGAAGGAGGTCCGATCCGTGTTCGTTCGTCGTCGCTCGGCACCACGTGGCCCGGCCGCTCGCCTGCGGATCTTCATGGCCCTCATCGTCGCCGGCGCCGCCCTCTTCGGCTATCTCACCACCCGTTCCACCAACCCGATCACCGGCGAAGCGCAGAACGTCGCGATGACGGTGGATCAGGAAATCGCGATGGGACTGCAGGCCGCTCCCGACATGGCGGACCAGTTCGGAGGGATGGATTCCGACCGGGCGGGGCAGGCCCGCGTCGACGCGATCGGTGCGCGGCTGCTTTCCGGCTACAACGGTCTCGACCGGTCGCCCTACGTCTTCGAGTTCCATCTGCTCGCCGATCCGCAGACGCTCAACGCGTTCGCGCTGCCGGGAGGACAGATCTTCATCACCGCCGGTCTCTATCGACGGTTGGAGACGGACGGACAGCTTGCCGGCGTCCTCGCCCATGAAATCGGACACGTCATCGAGCGACACGGGGCGCAACATCTGGCCAAGGAGCAGCTCACGCAGGGACTGACGGGAGCGGCCGTGATCGCGACCTACGATCCCAACGACCCCGCGAGTCGGAACACCGCGCAGGTCGCCGCGCTCTTGGGGACACTGGTCAACATGCGATACGGCCGCAACGACGAGCTGGAGTCGGACCGATGGGGGGTGCGGCTCTGTCACGCCGCCGGATACGATCCGCGCGCGATGATTCGAGTGATGGAGATCCTGGCGGAGGCAGCCGGACCGGACCGACCGCCGGAGTTCTTCAGCACGCACCCCAATCCTGAGCATCGGATCGAGCGCATCGAACAGGCCATCGGGGAGGAGTTCCCCGACGGCATTCCGTCTCTCGAGCCATAGCCCGAGCGCCTCGCGAATCCGCCACGGCAGCGGAGCTCCGAGGCCGGGCTGGCTAGGCGACCTTCCGGCAGCGGATCCGCGTTCCGTGCTCCACAGAGAGCCGGATCTCGTCGGCTCCGACCGACGGCGGGAAATAGCAACCGCTGACGCGGGCGGAATTCAGGCTCGCACCCTCGAGGTCTGCTTCGGAGAGATCGACGCCGCGCAAGTCGGCATTGCGCAGATACGCCCCCCGGAGATTCGCGGTGCGAAGGTGCGCGTTCCGCAGGTCCGCCATCCGGAGGTCGGCGTTTTCCAAGTCGACGGCACCATCCGCCGCCATCTTGTTGAACTCCTGATAGCGACCTTCCACGAGCAGCTCGATCGCCGGCTTCTTTCGTTCCAGGGTCATGGCACGGTCCTCCTACCGGGAAGGTCGGCCCGGCAAGCGCGTTTCTTGAGCACGGGATAACCGAGGCCGGCCGAATTCGGCCCAGTACCTCCTTGTGGGACAGCCTAATATAGCGGAACGTGCGATCCAAAATCACCGACCCGGGCAGAGATGGCCGCACCGATGCTCCCGGAGGAGCGATCCTGAGCGCAGGGCCGGCTCCCCCCCGAAGGACGCGCCCAGAGGCGGACAGTACGCCGCACGTCGGGATCACCGAAATTCGGACCGATTGTTCCGCTCAGAACCCAGCCCGCAAACCGAACTGCCAACGCCATTTGTCATCAGGACGGTCGATCGGCTTGACGTAGTCCAACTCGAGAACGGCATAGCCGAACAGATTCACGCGTCCCAGGCCGCCGAAGCTGCGGACCAGCTCGCGGTCCCCGCCCAGGAAGGTCGGTTCCAAGCCTTGGTCCCAGGCCACTCCGGTGTCATAGAAGACACCGAGCTCGATCGGCATCGGTCCGGAGTACCCGGATCCGATTCCCAGCAGGGCGAAGGGAGGGACGCGTGCCTCCAGGTTGAGCACGGCGAGACGGGTTCCGACCAGACGATCGAACACAGTCGGGCCCGGCCCCGTGCCCAGCTCGGAGGCCGTGAAGGAGTTGAGGTCGTAGCCGCGAAGCAGGCTCTGCGATCCCACGTACGGCGTGGAGAGCCGGTCGTCCGCCGAGTCCTCGCCATAGCGACCGTAGTAGAGTGCGCGCCCGGCCAGTGTGAGCGGGCGGAACGGCATTTCGTAACGTCGATAGTCGGCGAGCGCCGTGTAGTACCAGAGCGAGCCTACGGTCGGCGTGACCTCGAGACGGTAACGCTCTCCGAGGATCGGACTCGTCCCGCCGAAGAGCGCGGTGTCGTGGACGAACGCCATACTGAACTGCCCCAGCCCGATGGCGGCCGGGGCCTCGAGCGAGTGGGTTTCGTCCGTGACCACCGCTCCCGTGTTGGCATCGATCTCCAGCGTGGAAAGCTCCCGACCGAAGCTGATCCAGTCGGCACTCGCGGACAGATCGATCCTCTTGGCCGGACTGATCGCGTAGGACGCGAGCCCGAGCAGCGAGCGGTTGGTCTGGGTTTCGCGCAGCTCCTGCTCGACGTAGAGCGTATCCGAGTCGGACACGACGAAACCCGAGCCGAAGCTCGCCGACTGGTAGGGCGTCTGCTGAAGCGCGACACCCCAGTTCCATCGATGTGCCAGATTGATGTACGTCGCGGAAGCACCCAAGGCGCTGAACCCGGAACCGGTCTGTCCTTCCGCGGCCAGCGCGAGATTGCGATTGCCCAGCATGTCGCTGAAGTAGACCGAAGCGCCACCGCCGAAGAACGCGCCCGATCGATCGGCTCCGGCCGCGACGAAGGGTTGGCCGATGGCATCGAGCGAGAACTTGGGGCGGTACCTCTCGACCCGGGTCGCGGTCGAGTCGGACTGTCCCAGGTCCGGATCTTCGAGGAGCGGGACCAACTCGTTTGATCGCCGCTGTGCCGGCGGCAGCAGATCCAACGGAAGGAGGGCCAGCGAATCAGCACGGGCCGACCCATTCCGTGCAGTGATGAGAGTGTCCGCCTCTGTCGGCGTGGCCGACGAATTCGGGACCAGCGCAGTCGTTTCCACGGGCGGGATCGGGGCGAGCGCGTCGATGTCCTCAACCCGAAAAGCCGCATAGCCCTGCCGCTCGAACGCGGTGAAGACGGCCAGGCCCGTCGGAGCAACCGAGAGCGCCGGGCTCAGCTCGGTGATGCCGCTGATCCCCGTTTCCACATCGGTCAGCTGCTCGATGGCCCCCGATGCGATCTCCATCCGATAGAGGTTCGGCGCCCCGTTGTCGTCGGCGAGGAAGTAGAGGCGGCGGCCGTCGGAAGACCACTGCGCGTCCCGCTGACTGGATCTCCCGGCCGCTCCACCCGAACCTTCAGGCGTGACGGGACCCGCCCCGTTCAGCTTCGCGATTCGGACATCCGCGCTCCGATCGATCGCGACCCCGCCGGGTCCGGCGGTCGCGCCGGCCGGCTCCTCGTGCTGCGGGGATCGGGTCGCATCGACGTCCACGAGCCCGATCTCGTAGCCCCCGAACGTGAGCCGATCGAGGTCGGTCGTGAAGCGATCCGTCGTCAGCGCGATGCGAGATCCGTCCGGAGA
>JAGQHR010000037.1 GCA_020431745.1 Candidatus Eiseniibacteriota bacterium | reverse complement strand
TCGTCGTCGGCGGTAGCAGCGGAATCGCTATCGTTATCGTCGTCGCGTCGCGTTTGCGTCTGCAATCGCCGTAGCTATCGCCAGCTCCGGCGCCATCGCGTTTGCGTCTGCAATCGCCGCGGCTATCGCCGGCTCCGGCGCCGTCGCGTTCGCGTCCCTGTTCGCATCGCCATGGCCATCGCCGGCCCCATCCGCCGCGATCGCTCGGGTCAACAAGCGATGGAGTCGGTCGCCCCGGCACGATTCTGACGCTCCGCGGGGGATCGCCAATCGGTTCCTCCGTGTCAGCGGGCCGGCCGCCCCTTCTTCAGCAACGCGACCTGGCCTCCGTGATAGAGCAGGTGCTGCAGCTGCCCCAGAATCAGATCCTGCCAGGTACCGTCGGCCGGCCGAGGACGCCGTTCGTGCAGCTTGGTCGGAGGAAACTCCCGAACCTGCCGCACGAGGGCATCTCCCCCATCGAGGAATCGCGCCACGAGGTCTCTCCACTGCGTCCGGGTCAAGCGATCGATTCGTGGGAAGTTCTCTTCCGGCGTCACGGCCGGATTGCCCCCTCCGAGTCGGGCAACGACGACTTCGTTCCAGGTAGCCGCATGCGCAACCAGCTCCGCGATCGAATGCACCCCGGACAGGGGCCGGCGCGTCGCCACGGTCGGACCGACACCGTTCACGATCTCCCGCCACGACGGCCCATGCCACGCACCTCCGTGCAGCGCCAGCTCCAACTCCTTCGCCAACCGATCGCTCTCGTTCATCTGCGCTTCCTGCCGGCTGCAGCAAGACACGCTGCCGCGCGCCTCGCACATAACCATCTATGAGCCTAATACCAGTTAGTCTGGCAATCATGGCCATAACCTGTCAAGATCGTTTTGATGGTTACGTCTGATCAAAGGGATAACGACTCGTTCGAGTCGGCCTGGCACGGGATCGGAACGGGCGGCAGCCCGGCGCTGGACCTCGCGAATACCCTCGATTGGCGGCTCCGAGCAGAGCCGATCGAGCTGTTCCGCCGTCCGGACGATTTGCTGCGCTGGGGCCGCAGCGCCGGGCTCCTGACGCCGGCCGAAGCACGCCGGCTCCGAACCAGCGCTAGCCCCCGACCCGCGAAGCACGCCTTGTCTGTGATCATGGATCTGCGAGAGACCTGCGCCGCCCTCTTCCAGGCACTGGTCGACGGCACGGCGCTCGCGAAGTCTCAACTCGCGGCTCTCGAGCGAGAGCACCGGCGCGCCGTGGCCGCCCGCTCTCTGACACGGGGCTCCACCCCCGATCGCCCCCGAGACGCAGCGGATCGCCCCGCAACGCGTTGGGTCTGGCGCGAGGGAACCTCGGGATACGATCGCATCCGCCATGCGGTCGCTCTGGATGCGGTCCGCATTCTCACCACCACGGACGCCCATCGGGTCCGCCAGTGCGCGGACGCGGAATGCGGATGGTTCTTCCTCGACACCTCCCGCAATCACAGCCGCCGGTGGTGCAGCATGAAGGGGTGCGGCAACCGCAACAAGGTCCGACGGTTCTATCGCCGGACGTCGGGCACCCGAAGCGATTCACCCGCAATGGACGACCCCGCACCGACGGGCGAATCGCGGTCGGGATCCGGGGAGTGACGAGCCGGGAGCCCCGCGCCTTTCGCGGAGGCCGCGCGTTCCGAGGATTCCGCGCCTTTGGGGAGGTCCGCGCGTTCCGGGGCGTCCGCGGCTTTGGGGAAGTCCGCACGTTCCGGGCATCCGCGGCTTTGGGGAAGTCCGCACGTTCCGGGCATCCGCGCCTTTGGGGAAGTCCGTGCGTTCCGGGGCGTCCGCGCCTTTGGGGAGGTCCGCGCGTTCCGGGGCGTCCGCGCCTTTAGGGAAGTCCGCACGTTCCGGGCGTCCGCGCCTTTGGGAAAGTCCGCACGTCCCGGGGCGTCCGCGCGTCTCGACGCTTCCGCGCGTTTCCGCACCTCCGCGCGCTTCGCGGCATCCACACGTTTCGGGGCTGCCGGCGTGCCGGAGTCACCCTCCCGGCGGTCGTACCCGGGTTCGCGTCGGCTCCCGCAAACCGATCTGATACACGAGCACCAGAGTCCAGCCGGCCATCGCGTTCGCTTTTCGGGGTCTCCTCCCTTATCGGACAAAAGGAGATCCACCCCATGCACGGACGCCCCTTCCCCCGACCCACGCTCCCTCGACGCATCCTCACCCCACGCATCTTCCGCGGACGCGCCCTCCCCGGAACCGTCTTCCGCAGACGAGCCTCACGGTTTCGCACCGCAGTGATCGGGATTCTCCTGGTCGCGCTCGCCACACCCGCCTGGTCGGGCGGCCGCCAGGCCACCAGCATAGATTCCCACCCGCTGCGCGTGATCCCGCGGCTCGAGGTGCAGCTCTTCTCCAAGGAATTCGAGCAGTGGGGCGCCGAGAAGGTGATCTACCAACCGGAGCACCTGACCCTCCGTTGGGGAAGTCCGTTGACGGCACGATCCGCGACCTGGCAGCTCTCCGCCGCGCCGTTCCCCTCGGGAGCCGTCTTGGCCTCGGGGAGCGTCGCCTCTCCAGCGGCTCCGAACGCGAAATGGGCCTACTTTCGCGTCGACCTCTCCCAGCAGCTCCCGGCGATACCGCCGGCCCAGGGATCCTCGGACTACTACCTGCGCGTCGTCCCCTCCGGGAGCGACGCCGTCCCGAGTGCGACGATCCGGATCCGCTATCAGCGTGACCAGAGCTCGACCCGCTTCACGGCGGCAGGGCTGCATCCGGAGCTCTTCCGGCCGATGCCGATCTATGTCGACCTCGACACCTTCGATCTCCTCAAAGCGGACGAAGAGAACGACGAAGAACCCTACATCGTCCCGGTCGTGATCCTCTTCGACGGCACGACCGTGGACGTGCTGCACCTCGCCGAGTCCCACGTCCGGGTCGCCACCTCGTCGCGCCGCGCGGTCCACGGCAACATCCCGCAATACAACGGATCGATCGGATCGGGCGACACGATCACGATTCCCGACGATGTGGGTCTCTTCGAGGAAGACATTCTCCCCATCAACATCGACCTCGCCGACGACCCGCTGCTGGAACAGATGTTCCAGTTCCGGATCGACTACAGCCAACTCACCCACGCGACCATGGTTTGGGTCCTGGTGCTCGCCATGGAGGAAGACGCGACCTCGGACGAAGCGGCCGAGGCCGCGCGGGACGCCTTCGTCCGCGGCCTCCGCGACGAGCTCGATTCGTGCATCCAATCGCTGGAGCTCGCCGACGCCATCCGGCTGATCAAGAACGGCGAGAACATCCAACGCGTGCTGACGGCCGACGACGGAAAGCTCTGCGGATACACGGCAACCGAGGATTCCTCGGTGCTCGATCAGATCCGCGCCAAGCTCAAGCAGATGGGCAAGGACGCGGCAAAATCGGAAGAGCTGGACGACGCGATCAATTGGCTTCCCGGCGGCATCACCAACCTCCTCGACAACGCGACGGATCCGGACGACGTCATCGCCTTCGCCTGGCGCAGCTTCACCTACGACGAACTCTGGCACGCAGAACGCCCCATCCCGTTCACGCTCGACCTCCATCACCTGAGCGGTCCGGAGTTCCCGCATGCGGGCGCGAGCAACGTGCACTACCAGGTCAAAGGGAAGATCGGGCGCTGCCAGCATATCCCGGGGAAGAGCCGGTGCGTGCCGGTAGCTCCGCAGCGAGGCTGGGCGGGGGGACGCTGATTCCACCGGGTTGGCCGCGCTCCGCCCGCGAGCCATCTCGGCGGAAGGCCTCCCGTTCGCGGAGTCGTTCCCGACCGATCGGATGAGCGGGACCGGCGGATCCCGGTCTCAGGACCAGGATCCGCAGCGACCCATCGACGACCGGGGTCGGCTACCGATCGGATGACCAGGGCCCTCCGTGCTCTATCGAAGGACCAGGAACCGTCGTGATCTACCGGGATCAAGATCCGCCGTGATCTACCGGAGGACCAAGATCCGGCGCGACGCCCAGCGGTCTCCCGCCTGGAGCGTCCCGTAGTAGACGCTGGAACCGACCAGGTTGCCGGCGTCGTTGCGCCCGTCCCAGTCGAACCGATGGGTGCCCGCCGCGAGCTTGCCGTCCGCGAGAGTCCGGACGAGCCGACCTTCCACGTCATAGATCGCGAGCTTGACCGGAGCGTTGCGGGTGAGCGCGAACGAAACCGCGGTCGTACCCGAGAACGGATTGGGAGCCGCGTACAGCAGCAGACGGGACTCCGCCGGATCGATCGGCACCGAGGCCGTCCCGTACCCGAACTCGATGAGAGCCTGATTGACGCACGCCTGCGCCGTCGACTGTTGCATGAAGTAGAGCGACGCATCGAGGAAGATGAGCCGCGTGTCGGGATCGGCGATCCGCAGCCCCAGCGGGATCCCGTCGCTGGGACCGGGCGGCACGAAGGAGGAATCGTAGACGTAGATCGGTTCCGCCCCCGGGAGCGGTCCGTTCACGAAGGTGTCCATGAAGATGAAGTTGCCGTCCTGGAACGGCCATTTGCCACTGTCGATGACGAGATCCCCGAACTCGGGCACGAGGCTGCGGGCACCCCGGCAGTCGGCTTCCGCGAGGGGTGTGGTGCGGATCTTGTCCACGTGCAGGACGTCGTAGAAGAAGTGACCCGGACGGTACTCCCCGAGCTCGACGGTGGTGTTGCGGATCGTCTCCTGCAGACCCCAGGCGCCCAGAAACACCTGGCCGCCGTGATCGAGATACTGCCGGATTTCCAGCGTATCCGCCTCGAGCTGCCCCAACCGCACGTCGGAGTGAATCCAGACCGTCTGGTACTGTGCCATCTCTGCATCGGTCAGGAGCACGCCGAGGTCGAGGTTCTCCTTGAGATCCCAGGTGTCGAGCACCGGCGCGTTCGCGAGCAGCGCCGCATAGTAGTCATCGACCAGCGCATCGGTCGGAAAGCCCGGCGTCCCGAACCCGTCCTTGGTCGCATCCACGACCAGGATGCCGTGCTGATAGGTACCGAGCAGCCCCTTGTCCGCGATCGTGAGCGGGCTCTCCAGCCCGCCCAGGTCGACGCTCTGCGCCCGGTAGTAGTAGGCCTGCCCCGGAGTCACCGCAAAGTCGTCGTAGACGTTCTGCGCGGGAGAAATCGAGTCGTAGGCCACGAACCCGGCATCCGGATCGGTGCTGCGCAGAATCCGAATGAAGTCGAGATCCAGCTCCTGCGGTGGCTTCCAGTCGAGGGTGAGGCGATCGGACTGGGAGCTCACCGCGAAGCTCTTGAGGAGGTGCGGCGTGACGCCGGGCGTCACCGAGATCTCCGGGGAGAACAGCGACTCGTGTCCGTCCGCATCGTAGGCCGACACGGACACCGCGAGCGCGAGCTCATCGGTCAAGCCCGTGATGTCGAGCGAGGTTGCGCCGCCGGCATCGACCACATCGGTGTAGTAGAGACCGGAGCTGAAGCGATAGGCCACGCGATACCCCGCGACATCCCCCGCCAACGGATCCCACTCCACGCGGATCCCCCCACCGGTGCCGAGATCGAAGACGGAGAGTCCGGTCGGAGTCGGGGGCGCCAGCGCGAGGTTCGCGATGACCGCGAGGTCGATCATGACGTTGCGGCGAAGATAGCCGAACTCCATGTTCCCGATCAGATCGTCCGTGTTGTGCTGCTGGAGCGTGTATTCGAGCGACTCCATGCAGCGCACCGCGGCAAAGCCGGCATCGTAGAACGAGATGTGATCACTGCCCCGATTGGGACGATCGATGGCCGCGACCATCGTCACACCCATCGAGCTGACGTAGCCCTCACCCACCATCTTGACGTAACGGGCGAGCTGCCGGGACGAGCTGGTCTGCGGATCGCCGGAGAAGACCCGCATGTGGGTCGAGTCCTGGTCGGTCGGGAGACCGCCGTTGCAGTTGGGGACTCCGGGACAGCCGTCGATGTTTCCGATGATGTCGTTGGCGAGCATCGCCACGATGTCGCGTCCTTCGCTGGCGGCCTGCTGGGCGTAGGCCTCGCTGCCGAGGAGCGACTGTTCCTCACCCGAAAAGGCCTGCAGGATGACGGTGGACTCGACGCCGAGGCCGGGGAGGAGCCGCCCCAGCTCCACGAGCCCGGCGATTCCGCTGCCGTCGTCGTTCGCGCCGGGAGCGAACCCGATGGAGTCGCAGACGTCCACGTTGCGGCTGTCGAGATGCGCCCCGACCATGAAGAGCCGATCGGGAAAGAGGCTCCCGTTCATGGTTCCCAGCACGTTGCGCTTTTCCCGGGGATCTCCGCAGGCTTCCGTGAACCAGGCGTAGTAGCCGCCGTCCATCCCCGCATTGGCGTCGAAGCGATCGTGGACCCAGCGCCGCGCCGCGCCGATTCCGGACGTCGTCGAGAGGGTGTCCGAGTTCGTGTGCCGGGTCTGGAAGTCCTGCAGGGTCTGCACGTAGCTCCGGAGCGAATCCTCGGACACTTGCTGGATCAGATCGAGAATCACCGGATCGAGCGCGACCGGGGCGGGCACGGCCCCCGCCGGTCGCGCAACGCCGAAAAGCGAGCTCACGAGGAGCACGGCGGAAAGGGTACGGAATAGCTGGGCTCGGGATGCGCGCATCGAAGGGCCTCCTCGATCGATGACGTAAGGACGGGGGACGCGTGGAGGGATACCGAAACGTGTGTACGGGATTCTACCGCATGGGCCGGACGGTTGTCAGCCGCGAAGGGAGCGGCCGGACCGGGGCTTTCCCCGAAACGAAGATCGGGCGCCCGCTCAGAGAGAAGCGGGCGCCCGATCGGTGCGGCCGGTCGGTCACGTGGCGTCTACCGCAACCGGATCAGCTTTTGCGATGCGAGGGGAGCGCCGTCGAGCGTCAGCTTCGCGAGATAGACGCCGCTCGGCAGCCCCGCCGTGCCCCAGGTCATGGCGTGGCCCCCCGCGGACAGCGCGCCGTCGACCGGTCGCCCCACCTCCGCGCCGGTGACGTCGAAGATCCGCAACTGCGCACGCCCCGCGCTCGGCAGATACATGAGGATGGACGACTGCGGATCGAGCGGACTCGGGAAGATGCGGAGGGGGGCGCTCCCCGCCATCGGCTCTCCGACTCCGGTCGGGTCCGCGAAGACCGCGGCGATCTCGAGATCGTCGATGGCCGCCTCGACCAGACTTCCGCTGCCCGTGTCCTCGGCGATGAACCGGAGCCGCATCTGTGCAGTCAGCGGCAGGATCGCCCCGAGGTCGCCGATCACCGCGTGTACCCAGGGATAGGCGCTGTCGGTCACGACCTCGAGACTGTGCCAGGAAGTGCCGCCGTCGTTCGAGACATCGACGATGAAATCGTCGTCGTGGGACGTCTCGTCGGCGTACCACCTCCAGTACGACACTTCCGCCCAATCGGCGCCGTCCAGATCGAAGACCGGCGACAACAGCGTCGTGCGGCCGCCGTCCACGTCGTTGGTACCGTCTCCCGAACCGGCCGGTGCGTTTCCCGTCACGAAACAGCGCACGCCCAGACCCGGCGTATGATCGTCCTCCGGTTGGTAGCTCGTTCCGATCGGATCGTCACGAATCCAAAGTCCCGTCGTCGCGTTGTCTCCGGGTACGCCGAGCGTCCATCCCTGGTCGGTCTCGGCATCCTCGACGAAGACCAGGCTGACCCCGGTGCGGAACTGGAAGAGCTCGCCCGGCGCTCCCTCCGGAAGCGTGGCCAGGTAGCCGTCGATGTCCGCGGCCGACAAGTAGTACTCGACCGCGGAGCCGACCGGCACGGCCGGGATCGTCGCGCCGAACTGGTTCGCCTGGCCGGTCGGCAGGAGCGGCAGATCGACGAAGGCTCCTCCGTCGACGCGATAGTGCAGCGCCAGTCCGCTCGGATCGAGCGGCTGGGCCCCGATGATCTCGGCCAGGACCCCGAACGGGCCGCTCCCCTCGGAGTTGCCCAGAGGGTCGTGCGCGATGGCGACGTGGAACGGCCGCGCCAGCGTCGCCAGTGTCGCGGTCGCGGCCTTCACGTTCTTGACCATGAACGCGAAGTCGTTGGCGCTCGTCCCCACCCGGTCGTTGGACGTGTGGATGTACGGGCTGTAGCTGCCGCTGTCCTCGAAGAGGAAGATGGCGCGGAACCCGGCTGCCCAGAACGAAGCGTGATCGCTGGTGCCCGCGGTGAGGTATCCGTCGACCATCGCAAGCTCCGGGACGTAGGCGGCGACCGCCTCGTAGGCAAGGTCGGCGAGCGGATCGCTCGACCCGTTGGAGATGATGTCGAGATCCTCGGCATCGGCGGTCGCGCGGTAGCAGATCATGTCCAGGTTGACCATCCCCACGATGTTCATCCCGGAGCTGGCGGCCTGGGTGGCCCAGGCTTCGCTCCCGACCAATCCCTGTTCCTCGCCGCTGAAACAGACGAAGATCACCGTCCGTTCGAGCACCAGGTCGGCGAGAATGCGCGCCGCCTCCAGGACGCCCGTGGTCCCGGTCGCGTTGTCGTCGGCGCCGGGAGCGTTGTTGTTGTTGCTGGGATTCGTCGAGTCGTAGTGCGCGCCGATGACGACGACCTCGTCAGGCCAGACCGCCCCCGGTTTCACACAGACCACGTTGTCGTTCCAGCTGTTGTAGTCATGGAAGGTGACGTCCGTGTATCCGTAGGAGAGGAACTGATCGCGGATCCAGACGCTGGCCAGGTAGCCCCCGTTGTACTGGGAGTAGCGCGTCCCGAAGTCCTGCAACGTCTGCACCCCGGACTGTAGCGCGGCTGCATTGACCGTCGCGATGCCGGCCGCGACCTCGGGGTCGACGGAGACGGCACGGTGGGGCTCCATCCAGGGAGTCCGCACGAAGCTCAAGGGTCGCCGGAAGACGCGCTGGATCTCCGAAACGCCGGTGGGTTCCCCGTCGATCGACGCGGCGGGCACCGACATCACGCGATAGCCACGGCCGGCATGGAGAACTACCGACTCCGCAGCCGGCTCCACGATCTCGTGACCCGGCTGCGGGTCGTAGACGATCACATACTCCAGCGACGCGTCGTCCCGTGCGACCAGGACCTCGTACGAGAGCCCCGTCGCGCTCACCTCGGCCAGCGCCGGTCCATCGAGGAACGCCAGGTATCCCTCCGGCACCTCCGCCACCAGGTGGTAGCCCGCTTCCTGGAGCGGCGGACCGGACTCGATCGCGGTCCGAAGCAACACCAGCGCATCCCCCTCGCCATAGACGTGGTGGGCGAATGCGACGGCCGGGTAGGAGAAAGCGAGACACAGTCCGAGGACGGGCAAGAGGCGCATGAGGAACTCCCTTGGCTGGCAGGCGCCACGGCTGCTCGGGGTCGCGGGAGGGCTGTGTTGGTCGGGGCACGACGTTTGGTGGCATCATGCGTCCCATGCTGCCCGGCCGTGTGCCGACATCGGGCACACGGCCGGATCGTGGCGCGGGGACATTGGCGCTATCCACACTAGGCCTACGCCCGCAGCGGCCGAATACGTTGTTCCCGCAGAGACTTCCGGGTGCACCGATCGCGAACTGGTGTCCGACCACGCGAGCCGGTGATACCCTCCCGCACATGCCGTTCCTCGTGATGTTCGGCGTGGCGATTCTGCTGGCAGGCCCGGTCGCGCTGGTCCTCGCGCTCGTCTTCATTCCGCGCGTCCAACGGCTCGAGGCGGAGATCTCCGCGTTGCGCACGACGCTGCGCGCCCAGCGTGACGCGCTTCGTGCGCTCACCGGCGAAGCGGAAACGGACGCCGTACGTACCACCACGACGTCTTCCTCCGGAGCGGAGGTTGGTGAGAGTGCTCCTGATCCGTCCGGAGTCCCCGGTGTTCCCACCGCCGCCGCGCTCCCGGTGACTGCGGGAGATCCCGAGACTCCACCTACGATCGCACCCGGCGCCGCGCCTCGTGGCGCGCCTCCCGCGGCACCCGCTGGCACGCCTCCCGCGACACCTTCGACCGCGTCCGCTGATCCGGCCCGTCACGCGAAAACGCAACACACCGGCACCACTGATCTCGAGTCGTTGATCGGCGGGCAATGGCTGACCTGGATCGGCGTGCTCGCGATCTTCTTCGGGACCGCGTTCTTCCTCGGGATCGATCTCGGAGCGCATCCCCTCGCAGGGCTCGGCCAGGTCGTGATCGGCGGCGCGGTTGCGAGCGCGTTCCTCGGGATCGGAGCGGCGCTCCAGGGACGCCGGCAGCGGGTCCTCGCCCAGGGGCTGCTGGGCGGCGGCGTCGCGCTCCTCTTCCTCGCCGCCTACGCCACGACGATCTTCCATGAGCTCGCGCCCAAAGAGGCGATCTATGCGCTCCTGACCGCGGTCTCCGTCGGCGGTGCGCTCCTCGCGATCCGGATGAGCTCGCCCACCGTCGCCGGTCTCACTTTGATCGGGGCACTCCTCACTCCGTTCTTTCTCGAGCTCGCGGGACGCGCCGCACTTCAGATCCTCCCCTACCTCTTCGTCGTGAACCTGGGAGCGGCCGTCGTCGCGGCACGTCGGGACTGGCGTGGTCTTCCCCTGGGCGCCTTCCTCGGCTCGGTGATCCTGCTCGCGATGGTCGCCACCGAGACCCACTCCGAACCCGAGGTGCGCACCCCACTGCTCGCCGGCGCCGGATCGATCTGGCTCCTCTACGTCGTCCTCCCCTTGGTATCACGACCGGGAGAACGCTTCTGGAGCGCAGCCCGTGGTGTTCTGATCTTCCTCGACGCCGGCGCCTTCGTCTTCTTCCTCTATCACTGGCTCGCTCCCGATTTCACCGCGTTCCGCGGCGCCAGCACCATGGCGCTCGGCGTGCTCTATGTCGCGACCGGGGTTCTCGCAGAGCGTCCCCGCAACCTTCCTCTGGCGCGGATCACGCGCTACGCGGGGATCGCTCTGCTCTGCGTCGCGGTCCCGCTCCAGCTGGATCTGGGATCGGTGACCTTCGCTTGGGCGGTGCTGGGCGCACTCCTCGTCGAGCTCGGAACGCGCCGTGAGGACGGAGGCTACCGCGTCCTCGGAGCGATCACCCTGGCCGGAGACATCGTCCACGCGATCCTCGGCGCGCTCTTCGACTGGCATGGCCTCGATTGGATGCGGCCGGTCGTCAACGCGAGCTTTCTCGGGAACGTCGCGCTGACCGCGGCCATGGGTCACCTCTCCTGGAGACTGCGTCGCGCGGAGGACCGGCCCCACGAACGCGCTCTCGCGACCCCCGTCCTTCTCGCCACCCTGGTGCTGTTGTGGCTCGTGATCACGATCGAGACGGTCCACGGATTCGATCTGGCCGGATCGGGCGGCTCCCGATCGTTGCGGCTGGCCGCGAACCTGACCCTCTCCGTGTTCTGGGCGATCTACGGCGGACTCCTGATCGGCGGGGGATTCGTCTTCCGATTCCGGCCCGTGCGATTGCTCGGCTTCTCGGTGATCGCCGTCCTGGTGTTCAAGGTCTTCCTCCTCGACATCCAGGACCTGGAGCGCGGCTATCGGATCGCGTCTTTCGTGGCGGTCGGCGTTCTGCTCCTCCTGGTCTCCATCCTCTATCAGAGAGGCCGGCAGCGCGCCGGCGACGGACACGATCCGGATCCTCGGTAGCCGGCCCGGCCCCCCAGAAGGCGATCGTCGCGAGACGGCCCGACTAGGAAAATCCCCCAGCGACGACCACGCTTCCCGGTCGGGGCTGGTTGACCCTTGCCGCAACCGCTTTCTATACTGCCGGCTTTGCCTGGGCCCCCTCCCCCAGCGCCACGGTCACTTGGAGGGGAACCTGGACGGGTGGGGTGTGATCTAGTCCGGGCCGTCATTTTCTGAGGTCATTGAACGGGTTCGTTCTTCGGAAGTGGAACGAACGGCAAACGGGAGCGGGGGCCTGACCGCCAACCCGGATCTCCTCCGGGCGTCGCGGCTGGGCTCGTCGCGCCTCGAGGAAAACGACATGATCGAAGTGCGGAATCTGACGAAGCGGTACGGTCCCACCGTCGCCGTGGACGACATCTCGTTCGAGATTCCCAGGGGCGAGGTCGTCGGCTTTCTCGGACCCAACGGCGCCGGAAAGACGACGACCATGCGGATCCTCACCTGCTACCTCCCGGCGGACGCCGGCGAGGCCCGGGTGGCCGGTTTCGACGTCTTCAGCGACTCGGTGGAGGTCCGCCGGCGGATCGGGTACCTACCCGAGAGCGCCCCGGTCTACTCCGAAATGGGAATCGTCGAGTACTTGCGGTTCGTGGCCGAGGTGCGCGGCATCCCGTCCGGGGAGCACCAGCGGCGGATCGACGACGTGGTGATGCGCGTCGGTCTCGGTCCGATGATCCAAAAAAACATCGGACAGCTCTCCAAGGGATTCCGCCAACGGGTC
>JAGQHR010000378.1 GCA_020431745.1 Candidatus Eiseniibacteriota bacterium | reverse complement strand
TCCGCAGTATTCGGCGGGCGGGGGCGATGCCACCTACTGCGGCAGCTGCCACGGCAACTTCCGGGCCGGGATCTACATCTCGGCGACCGATGGAATGAACTGGGGCAACCTTCACGATCTGCACCGCAACACGATGCTGAACGGAGACTGCAACACCTGCCATAGCCCGGGCGGTCGGTTCCCGGTGATTCTCCACTCCTCGACCGGCGGGAGCGGGCTCGATCCGATCTCGTGTGTCGGCTGCCATGGCAGGGCTGAGGACAACGTTCCTGAAAACCCGGAAGTGGCTGGAGGAGGATCCGGCTACGGCGCCGGGCTGCGCCAGCACCACTTCAACACCGGGACCACTGTCTGCGCCACTTGCCACCTGGACGCCGATCCGGCCAACTACACCGTCGCCGGAGAGGATGCCCCCCCGCGTTACTACGCCAACCCGGGCAGCTCCCACCCGGCCATGCCCACCGGTCCGTGCAACTCCGACGGTAGCGAAGACTTCGCCGGCATCGCCGAGGGGCTGGACAACGACGGGGACGACGTCTACGACGGCGCTGACTCGGATTGCACCGGTCCAGTGGGTGTCGGAGAGCCGTCGATCGTGTCTCTGCTTCAATTGTCGACCTATCCAAACCCCTCGGTCGGCTCGACGTCGATCGCGCTCGAGACTCCGGCCGGCGGCACCGTCGACCTCCGGATCTTCGACATTCACGGACGGACCGTCCGGTCGCTCGCGGTGAGCGCAGAGGCGGGGAGGCAGCTGATCACTTGGGACGGACGCGACGACACAGGTCGCGATGTGCCCAACGGAATCTACCTGCTCGAGGCACGAATCGGGCGGCAGCATGCGGGGGCAACCTTGGTGCTCGTTCGCGGATGACCGACTGCCTCCGCGGGGCGAATCCAGCACCGTCGATCGAGCCTGCTCTTTCTCCCGAAAGAGTTGGGGTTCCATCCCGGGCCCCCGGAGCGGCTCCCGGCCGACCGAACTGAAGTCGACGAGGAGACCGGTGCCTTGCCGGTCTCCCGACATCGCGGCTCCGCCCGATGCGCGGGCTTCTCACCCCGGACTACCGCACGACGGCGACGGTTGCGGTCCGCACCGTAGTCTGCGTCGGTGATCGGATCCCGGCTCTCGCGAAAAAGACTCCGCTCGACAAGCGTGTGCCTTGCGGGAGTGGGTATTCGTGGTGCCCGGCGGATTCCTGTCCGTCGACGATCGTGGCGACGCGCCGACCTCCGGCATCGTGGAGAGAGACGGTGACTTCTGCGGCATCCGGCAAGTCGAGCAGGAACAGCACGGGTCCCGAGATGGTATGGCTCGCTCGGAAGTCGACGATCTGCGAGGAACCCGCCTCTTCCGGGGCGCTGGCCGGGTCGAGCTCATGCACGACCACGATCACGCTCGCCTCGGTGTAGATCGGCTCCACGCACAGTCCCGGACCGGGGCACGCGATCACGTCATCGAACTCTCCGACGCGCGCGGCGCAGGTAAGGACCGTGATCTGGTCTCCATCCTGGACCATCGTCTCGTCGATCGTCGGAACGTAGAGCGTTCCTCCCAGATTCGCCGTTCCGGAGACGACGAGTTGGTCGAAGCCTCCGGCGAGATTGCTCTCCAGCTCGATCTCCAGACATCCCGACTCACCTTGCGTATAGCTGCCGTCGATCGTGAGCGTACCGACCGAGGTGCCGGGAGCGACCGTGCCTGCGTTGACAACGTCCGCCACGACGTTGCCGGTGCCTTCCAGGCGTCCGGACTCGATCTGGATCGGATCGGCTCCGAGGACGGTTCCCGTCACCGAGGTCAAGGGCATCCGTCCCGGCACGAACGGATCCGGTACGGTCTGGCGGTAGTCGCCGGTGATCTCGAGAGTCGAGCCGTCCCCGATACGCACGACTCCACGGTTCTCGAAAGCACCGCCGGTGACGAAACCGTATCCGCCGTCGATGGCGAAGGTTCCCGCTGAAGCGTTGAGGGCGAGTCCGGCCAGTGCGCTGCTCGTTGCCTCGTCGAGGTAGAAGCCCGAGCTCGCTCCGCGGATCTCGACCTCCGCCGCGTTGACCCAGATCGGCATGGAGAGCAAGCGCACCGACCCGCCGTCGAGAGCGCGCCAAGCTCCACCGGTGAGCGTTCGCGAGCTCGGATCGTAGTGCTGGGGTAGCCAGGGGGTTCGGTAGATCCCGGCGCCGACCGCCTCGACGGTGCCGAGGTTTCGGAACTCCGCGGTATTGCACTCGATTTCACCGCCATCTTCAGCTCGCATCGTGGCTGCGTTGATCAGCCAACCGCCCAGATGATGCACGCTCCCCGCCGGGTCGGCCACGATCAGACCGTCGTTGTAGACCGTGCCCCTGATCTCGAGCACTGCCCCCGGGGACGCCTCGATCGTGCCTGAGTTGGTCTTGGTGCCCGACGCGAGCTGCAGCGGGTGCCCGTCCACATCGTCCGCTACGATCCGTCCTTCGTTGACCAACTCCACCTGGATCGACCCCGCACCGCGGATCGTCTGATCCGGTCCGGTCGTCAGCGTCTGGCCTGAGAGCAGCGCCAGGTTCGGAGCCCCGGTCGTATGAAGCACGATCTCGCCCCCGCCCGTGACACGAACGTCGGATTCCACTTGGATGGCAGAGCCTTGGGGGCCGCCGTCGGAATTGACGGCAATGGTTCCGTCGTTGACCAGCTCGGTTCCACGGAAGACCAAGAACTGACCTTGTCGGATCCCGATCTCTCCTCGGTTGGTCAGATCGACGAGGTAGGCGGCGCTACCCACCTGTTCGATCCATCCGCCGTTGGTCGACTCGAGCGATCCTCCCACCAGGTAGGCATTGCCCTCGAGTTGGACGATTCCTCCGTCGGCACGGATCACGCCGATCTCATTCTGCGACACGGAACAGGCGATCGAGAGAATGCCCCCGTTCGTCGCCTCCATGAGCCCCCGATTCGTCTTGCCGTAGGTGAAGAGGCGCAGCCACCGGTCGGGAGCATCGGCGGACACGATTCCTTCGTTGACGAGCATCGCTTCGATGCCGCCCTCTCCTCGGATCGTGTGTCCTGTTTCCTGTGTGACCTCCGTCGAGCCGATGATGCGCGCGTCCCAGAAAGACCCGGCCGTCAAGAGCTGGATCTCACCCGAGCCACGAATCGTACCGCTGCCGGTGAACTGAAGGGCCGCGTCCGCGCTTCCCCGATCGGAGTTGATGAGAGCCACACCATCGTTCTCGAAGACGATGCCGTTGCCCAAGAAGAGGAACATGCCGGTCGGAATGTCGAGCACTCCGGTGCCCGCATTGGTGACGTTGCCGTGAACCTCGCCCCAATTCGCATAGAAGGTCCCGGCATTGCGGAAGCCCTCGGAGGTGCCGAGCCAGAGTGAGCGTCCGTTCAGAACGACCGTGGCTTCGGCATTGTCATTGCGGATGGCGTCGAGGCTCAGATTCGTGGTGAGAGTCACCGTGTAGGGTCCATCGTCGGTCGGAATCACTGCTTCCTCGCCGGCCTCGTCGGGGACGTCCTGCGGATTCCAGTTTGTGGCGACGTTCCAGTTCCCGTCCGCGCCGATGGCCCAGGTGAGGACCTCGGCCCGAAGGGAACTTGCCAGCAACGGCGTCAGGACTATGGCCGCCCGAATGACCGCCGCAGCACGCGGCATCCGGAGTCGGATCTGACTGGATCTGTGACGCATGTTTTCCCCCTGTTCTACGGGTCCCATGGGCTCGGAATCGCCTTTGACGGTGTTCTCCTCGTCGTTCTGGCCGGGACTGAGGGTCCGAGGTGCGGGACGAGGAGCCGTGCACCGGTCGATGGAGAGAGGATGGGAGGCCTGGGTTACGCGGCAGTTACGCGAGCGTCGGGCCGATCGAAGCGATGTCGATGGCCCCTGGGGGGGATATCTGCGCGCTTTTCTACACTCCGAGAGTGATCCGAAGCAGCCTCGGCATCGTTCTGGGGCGCTTCGCCGCCAGCAGCCCGCGGTGCCCCCCCCTACTCGACCAGTCCACCGTCACGAAGCCAGCTTGATCCGCCGGGTTGTCCGATCCCTGTTGAGAATCAATTCCGAGTGACCCCACAGACGTCGGGACGGCGCGCGTGCAGCGCACGGATCCTGGCTACGCAACCCGGCCCAAACCGATCGAGACGCCTAGGATGCGATAGAGGAGGAGCCGGTCCCGGCGACGTTCTCGTTGATCGCTTCCCACCACTTCAGGACCCGCAGCGCTCGAAGTGTGATCCAGCGCGACGGTCGGCCAGGCCCTTCGTCCAAGTCGAACCATCGCGCACCGCGCGCCGCCCAGTCCATGAGCCACCGGCCATCCGCTTGCCGCTTTGCTCGGACGTGCGTGATGGCAGCGGCGAGCCGTGGATCTGCGGCGGTTCCGCAAAACGACGACGCGCTCCGGAAGTAGTCGAGGGCTCGGAGGATGTCGTACCGCCAGTGATTCGGATGCGTGAAC